>CALXSW010000224.1 GCA_944391255.1 uncultured Clostridia bacterium
CGTCATAATCATTATATCCCTTTGCAGCTTCGGCAACATCTGTGAGTCCCATTGCAGCGACTGCCATCTTTGCTACCTCAGATCTTATGATCGTGTCGTCAAGTCTGTATTCACCGGTGTCGTCACCGTTCATTATATAGAGTGAAGACAGGACTGAAACAGCTTCCTCATATCTTGTACCCTGGATCTCAGCAGGCAGAGCCGCGAGCGCGTTCATCATAGAAGCCGGTACGGCAGCGGCGAAGCAGCCAGCCAGCAAAGATGCGATAATACGTTTATTCATTGTAAATCCTCCTATAAAACCTATAATGTTTATTTGTTGTTCAGGTCTACATAATCAATCGTTATGTCAACCACAATCACATAATACACTAATTTATACGAAAAATCAAGCTGTAATATATGGTAATTATGCGCGTAAAAAAAGCACGGCGCTCTAAATAGAGTCTGCCGTGCTGACTTTAAGTATTAAGATTTGTTATTTTACAAGGTGGAAAGCGTCCTCGATCTCGTTTATCTCGTCGTCATTTATCGCAACAACGTCGCCGAGATCGCGAGCCGCTATTATCGCTCTCGCGCTGTATTCCGCAACCTCAAGTCTGTCAAATGCATTCAAAAGGCTGTTTCCTGTGACGATAGCGCAGTCGTTCTTGATAAGGGCTATAGGCGTATTCTCCTTGAATACTTCTGCTGTTTCCTTAGGCTTCAGATAGTTCATACCGAAATCAAGCTTTGGTATATTGCGCATAAGAATATAGCTTTCCGGTATAGTCCTTGAATCAAGCGGAGTATCTGTGACCGCGAATGCCATCATGCAAGGCGGATGCGCTATTATGATAGAATTTATATGCGGCTGCTGCTTGTATATCTCGCGGTGAAGCTCAACACTTCTTGACGGGATCTTGTTCATTTCCTTATAGTTTCCGCTGATCTTTACAAGATTTTCAGGTTCAAGATATTTTCTGTCCATTCCGGCAGGCGTTATGATGAATGAATTTTCATCAAGTCGCTGTGAGAATGTACCTTGAGTGCTTGTGAAGAGCTGCTGATTATACGCTCTCTTTATGAATTTGCACATTTCGCTGCGTATATCTTTTTCTACGCTTGAAATATTTTTCGAAACGAATTCGTCCATCACTACATGCTGTCTTGATTTATACCATTCTATCTGTTCAGGGGTCAGCACATTCGGAGTGCCGATCGAATGAGCGTCTATTTCAAGTCTTGCGCTGAAATCGAGCGTTTCAAAGGATTTGAACGCGTCAAACATTGATTTCGCGCCTATAACTACACCGTGATTTTCAAGAATAACGGTGTTAAATCCCTTCTCAAACTCTTCGCTTATTTTATCGCCAAGATCCTGAGAGCCGGGCAGACCATAGCGAGCAAGACCTATTTCACCGCAAGAGAACTTGACATTAGGTATAAGACTTGTGTTAGGCAGCTTACGCACTATAGAGAAGGCAACAAGAGCCGGCGGATGCGCGTGCAGAACGGCTTTCAGATCCGGACGCGTCTTATAAATGTGCTGATGGAACGGGTACTCGCTTGACGGTTTATGTATACCCTTGATAGTGCCGTCAGGCTTGATACACACCATATCATTTCTTGTAAGACTGCCTTTATCTATTGAGCCCGGTGTTATCCATATATCACCATTGTCATCAAGAATAGACAGGTTTCCGCCTGATGTAGTCGTCATGCCATAGCCGTATATACGCTCCATGAACATGACAAGCTGATCGGCGGGGTGAAGCATTTCAAGATTCATAATAACATCCCTCCATATTATTTTGTGTATGCCACAATTTAATTTATATATAGTATATCACCTTTATTTGTGCAAAGTCAATATAAAAAACGGGTTAAAATGTTTATGTTTTGGTACTCTTATTGGAATAATATGGAAATGCGTAATTTGTCGTATGTATTACAAAATTCGATAAAGGGAAATTTATGTTTGTCCGAGAAAAATATAACAGAATAAAATCTGGAGGAAATATAATGGAAACAACGATAATTCCAAAGCAGAGGATGCTTGTGGCAAAGCTTACGGGTGAAATAGATCACCACAGCGCGTCAGAGATACGGTATGCGCTTGAGAGGGAATATAAGCGCACAGGCACTTTAAATATAGCGCTCGATTTCGGGCGCGTAACATTTATGGATTCAGCCGGTATAGGTATGATACTTGGCAGATACAAAACAGTGAAAGCAATGGGCGGCAATATTATTATATACGATGTGTCAGATCAGGTAAAACGAATACTTGAGATGGCTGGGATAGGCAATATAGCTATAATAACAGACACGCTCCGTGATGCGATAATAAAGTTGGAGGGAAGCATGAGATGAATAACGAATTTACTATAGAATTTATATCAAACTCTGAGAATGAACGATTGGCGCGGACTTTATGCTCCGTCTTTCTGCTGCCGCTTGATCCCACGCTTGATGAGCTGTCTGAAATAAAGACGGCTGTTTCAGAGGCTGTGACGAACGCGGTGATACATGGTTATAAGGGCGGACAAGGCATTATAAAATTTAAGGGAATACTTTGCGGAGATACTGTAACGTACATAATAAGTGATTTCGGACAGGGAATAGCAGATATAGATAAAGCGAGAGAACCGTTATATTCCGGAAGCAGCGATGAAGAGCGGTCGGGAATGGGATTTTCCATTATGGAGGCTTTTACAGATGAGATGGTGGTGGAAAGCGGTGTCGGCGAAGGCACTACAGTGATACTAAAGAAACGATTCGGCTGTGATGGTCGATAACACAGAACTGCTTGAGCGGCTCCGGTTGGGGGAGGAAGCGGCGGAAGAAAAAATAATTGAAGCGAATATGGGACTTGTATACAGCGTTGTAAACAGAATGAAAAATACGAGATGCGAAACGGAGGATCTGATACAGATAGGATCTATCGGACTTATAAAGGCTGTAAAAAAATTTGATTTTTCATATGACGTAAAATTTTCAACGTATGCTGTTCCGATGATAATAGGCGAGATAAAGCGTTTTTTGAGAGATGACGGCATGATAAAAATAAGCAGGGGCATAAAGGAGCTGGCGATAAAGGGGAAAAAAACAGAAGAAAGGCTGAATAAGGAATTAAAGCGCGCTCCGACTATAAAGGAAGTGGCGACAGAGCTTAATGTTGATGAAATGACGCTGCTTGAAGCGTATGAGGCTATGGTAATGCCCGCATCGCTTCAGGCGGGGATAAACGATGACGGAAACGGAAAGGACGGGCTAAGGCTTGATGAGGTCATAGCGGGAGAGGATACGGAAGAAAAAATAGTTGACAGCGTGTTTATAAAAGAGGCGATGAAGCAGCTTACCGATAGAGAATGCAGGATAATAAAGGAGAGGTATTTTAAGGGCAGGACTCAAAGCGAGATAGCGGAGGAGATAGGAGTTTCGCAGGTGCAGATATCAAGGATAGAGAAAAAGGCGCTGCTTAAAATGAGAGGCTGTCGAGAGTAAATATATTTCTTTCAGGCATTGACATTTATGTATAAGTATGCTAACATTATATGTAAATACAAGCCATGGGAGGGAGAATTTATGATAGAGGCACCTTTATTTAGGGATCCTATATATGACGCGCCTACAGATCCGGTAGTCATCTGGAATAACGAGAGGAAAGAGTGGTGGATGATGTATACGCAGCGCCGCGGAGCGAGAAACATAATAGGTGTAGCGCATATACACGGCACAGCGATAGGCGTGGCAGTTTCAAAAGACGGAAACCGCTGGCTTTACAGGGGAACTCTTCCGAATCTCGATTTTGAATTTGGGCATAATACGTTTTGGGCTCCGGAGGTGATATTTGCCGAGGGTGAATATCATATGTATGTAAGCTATATAACGGGCATACCTACAGACTGGAACAGGGAGCGCCATATTGTGCATTACACGTCAGACGATCTGTGGAACTGGCAGTTTCAGAGCATTCTGCCGTTGTCGTCAGACAGAGTAATAGACGCGTGTGTTCACAGGCTGCCTGATGGAACATATAAGATGTGGTATAAAGATGAAACGCACAGCTCTCATACATATACAGCTGTGAGCAAAGATCTGTATAACTGGACAGCCGGCGGAGCAGAAATAACAGATTGCGGCCATGAGGGTCCGAACGTGTTTGAGTTCGGAGGCAAGGCATGGATGATAACTGATGAGTGGCACGGTTTAGGTGTTTATAAATCAGAAGATTATGCGAATTGGAAAAAGAATGGCATAATACTGTTTGAAGGCGGCGACAGACCTTGTGACGGAGTAATGGCAAATCACGCAGATGTCGTAGTTAAGGGTGATGAAGCGTACATATTCTATTTCACCCATCCATATCTAAGAAACGAGGACAGACTACAGAGCGGATTTGTACTTGGCGAAGATCATGCGAGAGCATGCATACAGGCGGCAAGACTTACTATCACTGACGGAAAGCTGTGCTGCGACAGAAACGAGGATTTTGATTTTAAGCTTTGATCAGCTGTTAGTCATATAAAGTATTTTCCTGTTTTTTCTTGACAAATAAGACTTGTGGTAGTATAATAGTTAAAGCACAATATGTGCTTTTAAGAATTATGGTAATACGGTAGGAGGAAAAACAAAAATGGAAAAACAAGGAAATTTGATGGAAGTGCGACCGGATATAAAGATCGTGGACGCTACGCTTAGAGATGGAGGATTGGTGAACAATTTTTTCTTTGACGATGAATTCGTAAAGAATCTTTATGAAACAAACGTCAAAGCCGGAATCGACTACATGGAATTTGGTTACAAGGCATCAAAGGAAATGTTCAATGTAGAAGAATTCGGACCATGGAAATTCTGTGATGAGGAAGCTATACGCAAGGTTGTAGGAAATAAAGACAATGACCTCAAGATCGCCGTAATGGCGGACGTGGGCAGAACAGATATGGATGATTTTCTGCCAAAGAGCGAAAGCGTCATAGATATGATAAGAGTAGCTACATATATACATCAGATACCAGCTGCTATAGAGATGATAGAATATTTCCATGATTTGGGATATGAAACATCATGTAACATTATGGCTGTTTCGACAGCTCGTGAAAGCGAGATAGATCTTGCACTTGAGCTTTTGGGCAGAACAAATGTTGATGTTATTTATCTTGTTGACAGCTACGGCTCGCTTTACCCTGAGCAGATAAGAGAATTTGCTTACAAATACTGTGCAATAGCGAAGAAGTACGGCAAATCGGTAGGGATCCATGCTCATAATAATCAGCAGCTCGCGTTTGCAAACACTATAGAGGCATGCGCGTACGGCGTTAGCTACCTTGACGGTACTATGAGCGGAATGGGCAGAGGTGCCGGAAATTGCACGATCGAAATGCTTATGGGCTTCCTGAAAAATCCAAAGTTCAAAATCGTGCCGGTATTGAAATTTGTTCAGAACGATATCAAGAGAGTTAAAGAACAGGGCGCTGTATGGGGCTATGATGTTCCATATCTCTGCACAGGTATCCTTAACTGTCATCCGCGTTCAGCTATCGCGGCTATAAAGGCGAACGATACAGATTACAGCAATTTCTACATCGGTCTTTGGGATAAGGAATAAAATGTTTTTTCAAAAGGCAGTATCAAAACTCGAATGAGTTTTGATACTGCCTTTTTCTCACATGCAGAGGCTTTAGCAAGCTTGTTAAGTTTTTATAAAGCCTCTTTTTATCTCATCATACATGAGGAATATTCGTAAACATAGATATTTCTCTGTTTATAGTGCATAGATCGCTGACGTTCAGATCATGAATATTATTGTGTCCCGTTAATCTTGCAAACGTTTTAAGCTCTTCTGCTGAACAGTTGAGATAATTTGCAACTCTCTTTGCGGCGACGTCGATATTCAGATTTTTCCTCAGCTTTTCATCTTGAGTGGCTACACCCACAGGGCATCTTCCGCTTCCGCATATCCTGTATTGACGGCATGCGGCTGCTACCATTGCGGCTGATGCTACAGCTACCGCGTCAGCGCCCATTGCTATAGCTTTTGCAAAATCCGAAGAAACGCGGAGACCGCCTGTTATTACGAGAGAAATATCGGAGTTTACAGAGTCGAGATATTTTCTCGCCCTGTACAGCGCGTATATAGTGGGAACGCTTGTTGAATCTCTTACTATAGCGGGAGAAGCGCCCGTAGCTCCGCCGCGTCCGTCTATAGTGATAAAATCTGGCTCTGCGAAAACGCAGTATTCAAGATCCTTTTCTATTCTTCCGGCAGCTATTTTTATACCGATCGGTCTGCCGTCTGACCGTCTGCGCAGCTCTGAAACGAGCGCTTTAAGATCTTCTCTCGTTTTTATTTCCTCAAAGACAGACGGGCTGATTATATCTTCACCCGGATTTTTGCCTCGTATCTTTGCTATCTCAGGCGTAACCTTGCTGCCCGGCAGATGTCCGCCCATACCCGGCTTTGTACCCTGACCTATCTTTATTTCTATAGCGTCAGAATTTTTCAGATTTTCATCGGTGACGCTGTATTTATTCGGAACATATTCAAAAATATATTTTTCAGCCGCTTCCATTTCCTCGGGGAGTATTCCGCCCTCGCCGCTGCACATCGCCGTATGCGCCATCGCGCTGCCTGTGGCGAGCGCTATTTTTGCCTCACGAGAGAGCGCGCCGAAAGACATATGCGATATGTATATAGGACTGTTAAGAAACAGCGGCTTTTTCGCGTTTTTACCTATCACAGTCGAGATAGAAACATGCGCGTCCTCCGGCAGAGGTGGAGGATTGAGCTGTGCTCCGAGAATGAGTATCTCATCCCATGACGGCATATACATTTTTGTGCCCATAGCTTCAATTATGGGACTGCCTGTTTCTGCCATTTCCTGTATTTCTTTCATATATCTGTAATCGCCTGATACGTTGTCTAAAGGACTTTGTACAGCGGCTGGTGATGATTTCTTCTTTTCAGGTTCAAGCGGTTTGAAGTAGGACGCGTCCTTACCGCAGACCGGACAATTCTTAAGTTCGCTAAACGGCTTGCCTTCCTTTTCTTCATCGTAAACATAGCCGCAGACTGTGCATTTATATGCTGCCATTTTTATTCCTCCCTTTCTTCTCGACAGTGAAAAACTGTCGTTTTTTTATAATTATTTATAATTTCATTTTATCATCATGACGTCAATAAGTCAATAACCTTAGAACAATTTTACATATAAAATATTATTAATATTTAATATAAAAAAGTTTTTTTTATAGATAAAAAACTAATAAAGTATCTTGAAATAGATATAGTTTTGTGATATACTACTATATAAGATGATCGGGGGGATAACGCTCCGAATAAAAAGGAGGATTATAATATGGATGCAGCATTAGTTATTATGGCGGCAGGAATGGGCTCAAGATATGGTGGCAATAAGCAGATAGATGGAATGGGGCCTAATGGTGAGATTTTGATGGAGTATTCTATATATGACGCCATAAGAGCAGGATTTAATAAGATAGTATTTGTAATAAAGCCTGAAATGGAGGAAACTCTAAAGGAGCTTTGTGGTAACAGGATAGCAAAACAGGTAGAGGTGGCATACGTTTATCAGACATTTGATTCAATACCTGATTTTTATCATATACCAGAGGAGAGAACAAAGCCGTTTGGCACTGTTCATGCGGTGCTTGCGGCAAAAGATGTTGTGGATAGTCCTTTCGCTGTGCTTAACGCGGATGATTATTATGGTGTGAGCGCTTTTAAGACTATGTATGACGCGTTATGTGATCTTCCGGAAACGGGTGCCGCTTGTATGGTGGGTTACAGATTGAAAAATACGGTGTCAGAAAACGGAACAGTCACAAGAGGCGTATGCTCTGTTGAAGACGGAAAGCTTGCAAAGGTTACAGAAACATATAAGATAAAGCCGTTTGATGATGGAACTATACGAGATATAAACTTCCATGAGGAGGGCGATATAATAGATCCTGACTCACTTGTATCAATGAACTTCTGGGGATTTACACCGTGGATGTTTGAGGTGATGGATACATATTTTGAAAACTTCCTTAGAGATCTTGAACCGGATAACATCAAGGGTGAATGTCTTTTGCCGATAATGATAGACGAGTTGATGCGCAACAAGAAAGTTGAGGTTGAAATGTATTCAACAGACTGCGTATGGTTCGGCATAACATATAAGGAGGACAAGCCGGAGGTTGAAAAGAGCATAAGAGCATTGCATGATAACGGAACATATCCTCCGTCACTTAAAGATTAAATTTACGAGGCTGTTGTAAAACTCAACGAGCTTGCAGCAGCCTCAAAAAAATTTAAAATTTTGCTTGACATATGTGTTTTTTTATGGTATTATATTCTTGTAATGGGGAGTAGCTTGCGCACTGGCTGGCGTAATATGGTGTCGTCAATACACGATCGAAAGATCCGTACCATATTCTAAAGAAGCAAGACTTTTACAGCAGAAGTATTTTTGTGATACTGCTGTAAAAGTGTTGCTTCTTTTTTTACGATATGGTATTGAATATTAAAGCCAGATGTGTGAGAAAATACTACCATGACAGCATCGAGCGCGTAAGCTGGTGTAAAAAAACAAGATAAGGAGAGAAAGAGAATGGATCCGTATCAGTTAACAAAGGAAAAGGTAATGGATTCGCTTGGTACAAGCGAAAGCGGACTTTCGCAAAGCAAAGCAGATGAAAATCTGAGAAAGTTCGGAAAAAATGAGCTGGCAGAGGGAAAGAAAAAGAACCCGGTGATGCTGTTTTTGGAACAATACAAGGATTTTCTTGTAATAATACTTATTGTTTCGGCAGTGATATCCGGAATACTTGGGGATCTGGAAAGCGCGATCGTCATATTTGTAGTTATAACGATAAACGCGGTTCTTGGCACAGTGCAGCACATAAAGGCGGAGCAGTCGCTCAACAGCCTAAAGGAGATGTCAGCGCCCACGGCAAAGGTCATTCGTGACGGAGCCATAAAGGTAATACCTGGTAAAGATGTAGCAGTTGGCGATATTGTCGTTGTTGAAGCGGGAGACTATGTATGCGCTGACGGAAGGATCATCGAGAATGCGTCGCTCAAGGCTGATGAAAGCGCGCTTACGGGTGAAAGTGAACCTGTGGAGAAACAGGACACAGTGCTTGAAGGAGAAAAGCCTTTAGGTGATAGGATCAATATGTTGTATTCGGGAAGCTTTGCGACATACGGCAGAGCGAAAATGGCAGTTACAGCGACCGGTATGAATACAGAGATAGGAAAGATAGCGACACTTCTCAAAAATACACAGGAGAAGAAAACTCCGCTCCAGATAAGTCTTGATAATTTCGGAAAGAAACTTTCAATGATAATAATCGGAGTATGTATAATCGTTATGGGTCTTAGCCTGTGGAGAAGCAGAGCGAATATAGATATCAAGGTATTTTCAGACGCGTTTGTGTTCGCTGTAGCGTTGGCGGTGGCAGCGATACCGGAAGCTTTAAGCTCAATAGTCACGATAGTGCTGTCGGTCGGAACGCAGAAGCTTGCAAAAGAAAACGCTATAATACGTAAGCTTCAGGCAGTAGAGGGACTCGGAAGTGTGTCTATAATATGTTCTGATAAGACGGGAACACTGACTCAGAACAAGATGACTGTTCAGAAAATATATTTTGATGGCAAGATAATCGATAAAGATGATGAGATAAATGTGCGAGAGAGCCAGCTTATAATAGACGGCGCTCTCTGTAATGACTCGATACGCAAGGACGGCAAGGAAATCGGCGATCCTACAGAGAGCGCGCTTATAGATTTTTCAATGAAGCATGGTCCACCGGCTGAGGAAATGCGTGAAAAGTATCCGCGATTGGGAGAGATACCGTTTGATTCAGACAGAAAGCTAATGAGCACGGTCCATAAGATAGGAAACGGCTATAAAATGCTCACAAAGGGAGCTGTTGACGTTCTTTTATCTCGAATAAAAGAAGTAAAGACTATGGACGGAAAACGCGAGTTCACAGCGGCTGACGCGGATGAATTACGAGAAGTAAATATGCAGTTTTCAAAAATGGGATTGCGTGTGCTTGCCGTTTGTGAAAAGAGCGTTGATGATGTAAATATAAATATAGATGATGAATACGGATATATACTGCTTGGACTTGTTGCGATGCAGGATCCGCCGCGTGAGGAAAGTGCAGACGCCGTTGCAAAATGTAAGATGGCAGGAATAATGCCAATAATGATAACGGGTGACCACCTTATAACAGCGTCGGCAATAGCTGAGAAGATAGGTATTTTAGACGACGGAAGACGAGCGGTTGAGGGCAGCGAGATAGAGAAGCTCAGCGATGATGAGTTGGACGATTTTGTAACCGATGTAGCGGTATATGCGAGAGTTTCACCGGAGCATAAAATAAGGATCGTAAGCGCATGGCAGCGCAAGGGATATATAGTATCAATGACCGGTGACGGAGTAAATGACGCTCCGGCTTTAAAGCAGGCTGATATAGGTGTTGCTATGGGCATAACGGGAAGCGAGGTAGCAAAAGATGCCGCATCTATGGTTCTTACAGATGATAATTTTGCTACGATAGTAAAAGCGATAGAAAACGGACGAAACATATATAAGAATATACAGAGATCCATACAGTTCCTGTTATCTGGTAATTCAGCCGCTATTCTCGCTGTATTGTACGCGTCATTTGCATATCTTCCTGTACCGTTTAAGGCGGTTCATCTGCTGTTTATAAATCTTCTTACAGACAGTCTTCCGGCTATCGCGCTCGGAGTTGAACCTCATTCAGACGGAGTAATGAAAGATAAGCCGCGTAAAAAAGAACAGTCGATACTTTCAAAACGTGTAATGACCAATATACTTGTGGAGGGAGTAGTTATAGGTATTTTGACGATAGCCGCATTTTATATAGGACTTGCGCAGAACGAAACGGTGGGAAGCACTATGGCGTTTTCAACTCTCTGTCTGTCAAGACTTATACATGGTTTCAACTGTAAATCAGACAGACCGGTGGCTTTCAAGAAACAGATGTGGAATCATCCGAGTCTGATAGGCGCGTTCATAATCGGATTTGTGCTTTTGAACGCCGTTTTGCTCATACCTCCGGCACAGAAATTGTTTGAGGTAGCTCCGCTTTCAATAGCACAGCTTCTCGCTGTATACGGCTTGTCATTCGCATCGTTTGTGATAATACAGATATTAAAAGCGATAAGATGCGCTGTAAAGAAAAACAAGTGATTTGATGAAGGTGTTTAAAACAAGAAGGCTCAGATCGTACGATGATCTGAGCTTTCTTGGTTTATTATTCAGCTTATAAATGTTAAAATTGCGGTATCACTCCGTGCTTTCAGATATCGGCTCTGATGTTTCAGCCGGTGCTTCTGTTGCCTCTTCGGCATTGTCAGCATTAGATGCGTCATCAGACGATAGATCTGAAACTGGTTCATCTGTACTCTGTACGTCCGCGTCAGAGCTGTTTGCATCAGTTTCAGCCTGCGTTTCAGTCGCGATTTCAGCCGGAGCTTCAGTCGCTGTTTCGACTGGTGGTTCAGTAACTGTTTC
>CALXSW010000225.1 GCA_944391255.1 uncultured Clostridia bacterium
GGGATGAGGCCGCGGCTTTTATGGACGAAATTACATAAGCATATAACGAGGCTGTTTCCGCAATAGAAAATCAGTGACAAAGTTAAAACATTATGAAAAAAGAAAAAAATGCGAAAAAAGAAAAAAATACGGAAAAACGCGCAATACGTTTTCTTGTCACAAGCACGCTCTTTGTTCTTGTGCTTTTTGCAGGCATATTCAGCTTTACTGCTAATTTTATGATTCGACAGAGCAACAACACTTTAAATTCGGTCGTAAATACATATATGGAGGGAATGAACAGTCAGATACTCCTCCATTTTGAAACGCTTGTCAATATGAGAATGATGCATATACGCAGTCTTATAAACTCGGTGCCGCCGGAAAGTGTCGATGTCCTCGACGAGCAGACTATAAACAAGCTCCGCGAAGAAAGCATGTACCGCGGCTTCATACATCTTTCCATATACAACACAACAGGCGGATCAGAGCTTATATACGGTGATGATATAACTATAGCAAACAAAGATTCGTTCCTCAGAGCTGTAAACAGCGGAGAAAATATAGTTGACGTAGGAAAAACGGCTGACGGTTCAACTATGCTTATCTATGGATATTCCGTTGGATATCCGTATCATGAGGGATACCCCATGCCTGACGGCAGCCGCTGCGCAGCGATCGTTGTAGGTCTGCCGATAACAAATCTTAGCACGGCTCTTGCTCTTGGAAATAATCACAATCTCATATTTTCACATATAATCCGCCGTGACGGTGTATTCATATCTGAAAACATGGAAATACCAAACGATAACTGCTATGAATGGCTGCTTGAAGGCGGAATATTTTCCGGAAAAGACACCTCTGACGCGGTATATGAGCTGAAAACAGCCGTAGCTCAAAAAAAAGATTATAATGCTATGGCGGAAGTAAATGGAATATTATACCACATATATTGTTCGCCTATAAAAAACACGGAATGGAGTATGCTCAGCGTTATGCCGCACAGCATTCTTGACGAGGCTGTATCGGGACTTGGGATTCAGAAAATGTGGGTATCATTTGCCGGATGCGTAGCTATCATTCTTATACTGCTCATTATATTTTATGTGTATATACGAATGATGCGTTTGCAAATGACTGAGCTGAAAAAAGCGCGTGAAGCGGCTGAGCATGCCAATCTCGCAAAAAGTGAATTTCTTTCCAATATGAGCCACGATATAAGAACACCTATGAACGCTATTGTAGGCATGACAGAAATAGCGCAGAAAAATTGCGATAAACCGGAGCAAGTAAAAGATTGCCTGCGCAAAATATCAATGTCAAGCAAGCACCTGCTCGGACTTATAAACGATGTGCTTGATATGTCTAAAATAGAAAGCGGAAGACTGTCCTTAAATAAGGAGCTGATCTCGCTGAGAGAAATAATGGAAAATATAACGAATATCGTGCAGCCACAGATAAAGTCGAGGAAACAGCTGTTTGAAATTTCTATACATGATATCCAGACGGAGCAGGTGTACTGTGATGGACTTCGTCTTAATCAGGTGCTTATAAATCTGCTTTCAAACGCTATAAAATTCACTCCTGAAAAAGGAAGAATAGAAGTAAATCTTTCCCAGGAGGACTCGCCAAAAGGCAGCAAATATATCAGATGTCACTTTATAGTAAAGGACAACGGTATCGGAATGTCCTTTGAATTCCAGAAAAAAATATTCAATTCGTTTGAGCGAGAGGACAGCCGGCGCGTCCACAAAACAGAGGGTACAGGTCTTGGAATGACTATAACAAAATATATAGTAGACGCTATGGACGGCACAATATCTGTTAAAAGCGAGCCGGACAAGGGCAGCGAATTCCATGTTGCGATAGATATGGAGCGTTTTGAAGGCGACGATTCAGCGCTTTCTCTAAGCGGCATACACGCTCTCATAGTAGATGACGATGAACAGCTATGCTTGAGCACCGCATCTGCATTACAAGATATAAATATAGAGTCCGACTGGGTAACCGACGGCCAAACGGCTGTAAAAATGGCTGAAGAACGTCACCAAAACTCATCGGATTATGATGTTATCCTATTAGACTGGAAAATGTACGGAATGTGCGGAATAGAAACCGCAAAGGAGCTGAGAAAAACCATAGGAGAAAATATCCCTATAATAATGATATCATCGTGCGATTGGAGCGATATAGAAGAGGACGCGAAAAATGCGGGCGTTAACGGATTTATAGCAAAACCGCTTTTCAAGTCAACTCTCTACTATGGTCTTTTAAACTACATAGGCAGCAATGAAAATTCTGACAATGCCGGTCAGGCATCTGATCCTAACAGTACCGACAACAGCGGACGCAGACTGCTTCTCGCTGAGGATAACGATCTGAACTGGGAAATAGCGAGCGAGCTGTTATCCATGTACGGATTTGAATTGACATGGGCTGAGAACGGTCAGATATGTGTCGATAAATTTATCGAGTCTGAACCTCATTATTATGACGCTGTTTTGATGGATCTGCGTATGCCTGTAATGAACGGTTTTGAAGCGACTGACGCGATACGAAAATCCGGCAGGATAGATTCAGATATACCTATTATAGCTATGACCGCGGACGCATTCGATGAAGACAAAAAAAAGTGTCTGGAATACGGAATGAACGCCCATGTTTCCAAACCTCTCAATATACGCGAGCTTATCGGTCTATTGCAAAAATATATGAAATAGGCTTCGTCTTTTTCCCTTTTGTTTCATACATTATTTTACAAAAAACAATGAGGCTGCAGCAAAATCACTGAGTTTTGCTGCAGCCTCGCTTATTATACAATTATTTTCATAATGTATTATACTGATCATCATCTACGGCCTCAAGCCATTCATTGC
>CALXSW010000226.1 GCA_944391255.1 uncultured Clostridia bacterium
AGAAGATAGTTATTTACGGTGATTATGATGTGGACGGAATAACGTCCACCGCGTTGCTGTATGAATTTCTGAAGTCGCATGGGGCGGACGTCATATATTATATCCCTGATCGAAAGGACGAGGGATATGGAATAAATATAATGGCTGTCAATAAGCTTATAAAGCAAGGGATGAATCTTCTTGTGACGGTCGATTGCGGTATAACGGCGATAGGCGAGGTGGATTTTGCAAAGCTTCAGGGTATGGATGTCATAATAACTGACCATCATACCTGTAAAGAACGGATCCCGTCATCCGCGGTGGCTGTCGTGAATCCGAAGAGGCCTGATGATGAATATGAATTCAAGGGACTTGCCGGTGTCGGAGTGGCGTTCAAGCTTGTTCTGGCTCTCACGATGAAGATGGGACTGAGCACTGGAGAATGCTTTGACAGATTTGTAGATCTTGCGGCTATAGGAACTATAGCCGACGTAGTTCCGCTTGTAGGTGAAAACAGGATAATTGTCGATAAAGGACTCAAGGCGCTGCAAAACGTAAGAAGACCGGGGCTTAGGGAATTATTTAAAATTGCCGGAATAGCCGATAAAAAGGTGACGGCAGGATCTGTCGCATTCGCGATAGCTCCAAGGCTTAATGCCGCCGGACGTCTCGGCACTGCAACTACAGCTGTGCAGCTGCTTCTTACAACGGACGACGAAAAGGCAAAGCTTATAGCGGCGGAGCTTGACTCTGAAAATAAGGAGCGCCAGGCTACGGAGCAGGAAATAAATAAAGAAGCTCTTGAAATGATAGCTGCCGATCCTAACTTTTCAAAGAAAAAGGTGATAGTTCTTGCGAAAGAGGGTTGGCATAACGGCATAATCGGCATAGTAGCATCGAGGATAACGGAGATGTTTTACCGTCCTTGTATTCTGATCTCTCTGACAAACGGAGTGGGAAAGGGCAGCGGAAGAAGTATTCCGACGTTTAATCTTTTTGACGCGCTGTCTGACAGCGAGGACCTTCTGACGAATTACGGAGGCCATTCGGTCGCTGCCGGACTGGGCATAAATGAGAATAATATTGAAGAATTTTCAAGACATATAAATAAATATGCTGACGGGATACTTACAGATAATGACATGGTTCCGTCAGTAAAAATAGATTGTATGCTTAGAGGTCGGAATCTAAATATCCAGACGGCAAAGCTAATAGCAAGCCTTGAACCGTTCGGAATGGGAAATGAAACGCCGGTATTTTTTATAAAAAATGCGAAGGTTCAGACTGTATCAGGCGTAGGGGCTGACGGGAAGCATATAAGAATGCAGATAGAAAAGGACGGTGTATCCATAGGCTGCATAGGTTTCGGTTTAGGAGAATATTGTAATATAATACATCCGGGAGACGATATTCATCTCGCGTTCAAGCTTGATATAAATACATATCAGGGTGTTGAATCTCCACAGTTGCAGATAGCGGACATAAAAAAAGCCGTGGAACAATAAAATCGGAAACTTCAGAGCTCCGGGAAAGAAGGAATATTATGAACGATAACAGTAATGCTATTTTAGAGCCGGAAAAAATACCGGAAAGAAACATAAAAGATACAGATAAGCTGGTTTCTGAAATTATAGACATGGTACGCTCATACAATCCAAATTCGAATACGGATATGATCTATGTGGCATACAGATTTGCTAACTCACTGCATAAGGGACAGAAAAGAAAAAGCGGCGATCCGTATATAATCCACCCTGTTGAGGTGGCTTATATCTCGGCGCAGTTAAATCTTGACACTACAGCGATAACAGCTTGTCTTCTTCATGACGTTGTTGAGGATACAAACTGCACATACGATGATATCGTTCAGCTTTTTGGCACGTCAGTCGCCGATCTTGTTGACGGCGTGACTAAATTGAAGCAGATCAAATATTCGTCGCGTGAGGAGCAGCAGGTTGAAAACCTGAGAAAGATGTTCCTCGCTATGGCGAAGGATATACGAGTGGTCATGATAAAGCTTATTGACCGTCTTCATAATATGCGAACGATGGGATTTATGCCGCGCCACAAGCAGCTGAGGATCTCAAAGGAAACGCTTGACGTTTATGCTCCGCTCGCGCACCGACTGGGTATGTCTAAGATAAAGATAGAGCTTGAGGATCTGTCATTAAAATATCTTGATCCTGTAGCATATGAGGAGATACGCGAAAGCATAAACCTGAAAAAGAGCGCCAGAGATAAATATATCGCTGATATAATGGATATTTTCCGCGCAAAGCTCAAGGAGCTGGGCATTGAAGGCGAGGTAATGGGCAGAGCGAAGCATTTTTACAGTATATTCAGAAAGATGTATACTCAGGGAAAAACGATAGATGAGCTGTACGACCTTTTTGCTGTAAGAGTAATTGTGAACAGTATACAGGACTGCTATGCTGTGCTTGGAATGGTGCATGAGATGTATACGCCTGTTCCGATGAGATTTAAGGATTATATCGCTATGCCAAAGCCTAATATGTATCAGTCACTTCACACTACAGTGATAGGGCCTAACGGTATGCCGTTTGAGATACAGATAAGAACATGGGAAATGCATCGTGTTGCTGAAAACGGTATAGCGGCGCACTGGAAATATAAAGAGGGCATAAGCGGCGAAACAAATATGGACTCAAAGCTTGAATGGGTCAGAACGCTGCTTGACACACAGAAAAATGTTATAGATACAGACGAATTTTTCAACGCGTTGAAATTTGATCTGTTTGCAGATGAGGTGTTTGTGTTTACACCGAACGGAAGAGTTGTAGCTCTTCCGGCAAAAAGCACAGTAATAGATTTCGCGTTTGCCATTCATTCGGAAGTCGGTTTCAAGATGAGCGGCGCGAAGGTAAACGGAAAGATAGTGCCTAATAACTATGTTCTTGAAAACGGAGAAATAGTTGAGATATTAACCGCCAATACGCACGGCCCGAGCCGTGACTGGCTTAAGATATGCCGCACATCGCGCGCGAGAAACAAGATAAATCAGTGGTTCAAGCGAGAAAGACGCGATGAAAACATTGAGGAGGGCAAGGAGCTTATTGAGCGCGAGTTAAGACGTTTGGGAAATACGCACGCGCAATTATTTAAGCCTGAATGGGTTTCCGTCCTCATAAAGCGTTATGGATTTAATTCGCTTGAGGATCTTTATGCCGGCGTCGGCTACGGAGGTATAACGGCTACAAAGGTAGTTATGCGTCTTCGCGAGGAATGGCTCAAGGAGATAAGAGAGCAGGAAAAAGCCGATATAAAGAGTATAATAGACACGAACGTAAAACAGAATGAAAACAGCAAGCATGGAAAGCAGCATTCCTC
>CALXSW010000227.1 GCA_944391255.1 uncultured Clostridia bacterium
GCCGCGATATAAAATTTCCTATCACTATGAACAGCACCATAGGCAATACCCATGAGAACAGAAACGACGTCAAAAATGAAGGCTCCTCTATGATCTCCTTAGAAAACTTCGCTCCCGATTCATACAGCCTTTCAGTTCTGCCCGGATCATCTACAAGTCCTGTCTTATACACATTCTGAGAATCCTTGTCCGTAAAAATTATCTGATTATCCTGTATCTCAACAAGACCTATCTGACGCGACTCCGTCATGCTCATAAATGTGCCGTAATCTATCTCCTTGATCTGCATCTTCATTATGTTAGGCATAGCGAAAAGATTAAAAATAAGCAATACCGCTATCGCTATCGCATAATAATATATCAATGGCTTTTTAGGTTTCTTCACTTCGTTCATTCTGATCTCTCCTTATGTAAAACACTATCCGAATTTTTCATATTGTCATTATAGATCAAAAGAATAAACTGAAAATAAACAAACGCTATTTTTTTAAAGGCAGTTCCACTGTGAACACTGTGACCTCGTTTCCGCTCTCCACTCTCACTCTGCCCTTATGCAGCTCAACAACCTTTTTTACAACAGCAAGTCCTATTCCATTCCCCTCTGATGAATGCGACTCGTCCGCCTGATAAAATTTATTGAATATCTTCTTCTGCGCCGCTTCCGGTATAGGCTCTCCGTTATTTGATACCGACACGCTGAGCCAGCCGTCCGCATTGTCTATTTTTACCGATACTACTCCGTATTCCGGCGAAAACTTTATAGCGTTGTCGAGAAGGTTTATCCATACCTGCTTTAAAAGTCCCTCGTTCGCGTCTATCATATACTCATCAAAATCAATATACAGCTCAAGTTTTTTCTTTGCCCATTTCTCCTCAAGCAGCAGCACGCACGCGCGTATCTGCTCGGAAACGTTGTATTCCTCCACATCTGTAAGGATCATCTGGTTCTCAACTCTCGTTAGATCAAGAACATTAGTCGCCATATACGACAGCCTGAGCGACTCCTCCTCAATTATATCTATATATTCCATCTGCTGCTGCTTAGTCAGCTTTGCTTTTTTTAGCAGCTTCGCAAATCCTGCTATAGATACGATAGGCGTTTTGAATTCATGTGAAAAATTATTTATAAAATCTGAACGCAGCATCTCTGTATTCTGCAGTTCCTCTGCCATCGTGTTGAAGCTGTCTGACAGGATCCTAAGCACCGACAGACTGCTGAACGGCTTTTTCACAGTCATTCTCGCTTGATAATCGCCGGCCGCAAGACAGTTCATCTTTTCTATAAGCATATGGACCGGCTTTAAACATATTTTCCACGTCACCGCGACAAAGATCATATTTAAAAACACGCTTAGCAGCGCTATGAAAATTATCAGCCTGCCCGCGCCCTGAATATCACTGTCCACTATATTGAATAACCCTGTGCGGACGATTAAATATGATATGACCGACACTATTATTATAGATAAAATAAATGTGACTATAGATATAGCCGAAAACATTCCAAAAAGCTCGAGCCTTTGTCTGCGGCTCAGCCTGCTCTCCCTGTTTCTCATACGTTTCTTACCGCCTTATACCCCAAGCCTCTTACCGACTTTATCTCAAATTCCTGCCAACCCTCAAAACGCTTTCTAAGCCGCCCTATATGCACAGTCACCGTTTCCCAGCCTGTGTCGCTTTCGCAGCCCCATATCCCATCCATGAGCTGTATCCTTGTAAATATCTTGCCCGGATATGAAAGCAGCTTATAGAGCAGCAGAAATTCTTTCTGCGGAAGCTCCTGTGTTTCACCGTTTTTTGTCACGCTGTACGAGTCATAATCAAGCGTGACATCACCTATAACGATCTTATGCTCCGTGGCGATCTTGGCGCGTCGCAGCAGCGCCCTTACCCTTAAAAGCATCTCCTCTTCGTCCACCGGCTTTGTTATATAATCATCTGTTCCGACAAGGAATCCGTGCTTCTTATCTTCCGGCATCTGCTTTGCTGAAACCATCAGAATAGGAAGATTGTTGTTTACCTCTCTCAGCGTCCTTGTAAACTCATATCCGTCCATCTTCGGCATCATAATGTCAAGAACTACTAAATCAACGCACTCCCTGTCCATTATGTCAAGCGCCTCCTCGCCGTTCTGAGCAGTGAGAACGTTATATCCATCGCTTTCAAGCACAGCCTTATACAGCTTTCTTATGTTTTTGTCATCATCTACTAATAATATGTTAAGCATATACATTCTCCTGACTATTTATATTATATCAGTATGATAATATAATAATTTTATAAACTGAAAATAAACGAGCCTTGCTCTATTTAATTATAATATATTTTTTATGCTTTATCAATAAAAAACTTATTATTTGTTTTGTTTAGATTCAGTTTAGGAAAATGATGTATCATATTAGCATACAAAGGAGAGATGTACATATGAAAAATTTATATTCGCTATGCGTAATTATCGCATTTGTTTCATTTGCAGGATTTTTGGTAGAAAATATATGGATAGGTATAACGAAAAAATATATCGATAACAGGAACATGGTCTTTCCGTTTCTGTTTGGATATGGGTTAGCTGTAACATTGATATACGCGCTGTTCGGAACGCCGCACGACATCTCATTTTTCGGCTGTGATATACAGCTTTCAGATAAGATCTCCGAACCGCTGCTGTATTTTATCATCGTGTTCCTATGCGTTTCCATAGGCGAAATTGCGCTCGGGAAGACGGTCGAAAAGGTATGCCACATAAAATGGTGGGATTATTCAAAACTTCCATTACATATTACTCAATACACTTCTTTTTTTACAAGCTTAGGCTTTGCCGTGATGATAGTCTTATTTATGGATAAGGTGTTCGTGCCGCTCTATGGCATGCTTATGATGTGCGATATTGGCGCGCTGAAAAATGCCGCTGTCATACTGACAGCCGTAATGACAGCTGATTTTCTGCACAGCGCATATTTTATGTATAAGCACAAATCATTGATGCAGATATGGAAAATAGATCTTTCAGGCCTTACACTATCTCACAGAAAAAGCATTATCAAAAACGGTAAATAATGACGGGCGGGAACGGTTCTTGTTGTGACAGACGAGAACCGTTCCTTTTTTGCCGACAAAAAGGGCAGCCCCGTCTGTCAACAAAGGGCCGCCCTCGTTCTGTCACTATTCTGTTTTATGCCTCGTGGCTGCCGCGGCGCGTATCAAGATAATCACTTATTATCTTTACGCACTGCTCATGCTCTAATCCCGCTGTGTTAAGACACAGATCGTAATGTGTCGGATCTGACCACACCTGACCTGTGTTATGATGATAATAATCACCGCGCGTCTTGTTCATCGAATGGATAAGACTCTTAGCGTCATCAGGGTTTAGCTCATACAAGCGTATTATCCTTCGCATACACGCGCGCAGCGGCGCATACAGATATATCTTGTGGACATCGTCTTTATCACGCAGAACATAATCAGCGCCGCGCCCGACGATCACGCATGATTCACGCTCCGCAATTTGACGTATGACCTCCGATTGACGTCTGAACTTCTCATCTTCTTCCTCGAATGATGCGTTAAAGCTTTCGTCACAGCTGTAGATCTCATGTATGCTGTCCTTATCCTTGCTGTCTCCGCTCGCCATTTCTATTATTTCTCTTCCATAGTAATTGATACCAAGAGTCTTTGCAAGCAGTCTGCCTATTTCCTTTCCTCCGCTGCCATAGCATCTCGCAATCGTAATGATCATATTGTCCACCTCCATGTTCTTTCCTTTTTATTTATATCCATTATTATATCATGGATCAAGATGATGCAGATCTCTCGGGAACAATGACGCCTGCTTGATGTTTTCAAGACCGAGCATCTTCATTGTGAGTCGTTCAAGACCTATTCCCAATCCACCGTGCGGCGGCATTCCGTATTTGTGGATCATGAGGTAAGACTCAAGCTCCTCAGGCGCAATGCCGTATCTCGCAAGCTTTTCAACCTGCATATCATATTCATGTATTCTCTGTCCGCCTGTCGTTATCTCAAGACCGCGGAACAAAAGGTCAAAGCTCTCCGCAAGCTTAGGATCCTCCGGCGTATCCATAGCGTAAAACGGACGCTTCGCGCCCGGGAACCGCGTTACAAATATAAACTCGCTGCCATGCTTTTCCTTTGCGTACTCGCACAATCTGACCTCGTCTGACGGGTCAAGGTCGAACGGGTTTCTCGATTTTCCAAGTATATCAAGAGCCTCAAAGAACGTAACCGACGGGATCTCGTTTATGACCGGAAGCTCTGCTCCGAGCATCTCAAGCTCATGAGAATAGTTCTCCTCAAGATGCTTTACGACATGCTTGAGCATTGCCGTTTCCATCTGCATTACATCTGTCATATCCTTTATAAAGCCCATCTCAAAATCAAGGCCTATATATTCATTTAGATGTCTTGCGCTGTTGTGCTTTTCAGCTCTGTACACAGGCGCTATCTCAAATACTCTGTCAAAAAACGCCACACATGTCTGCTTGTAGAACTGCGGACTCTGCGCTAAAACAGCGTCCTGACCGAAATATTTCAATTTGAATATGTTCGCACCGCCCTCAGCTGATGCCGCGCAGATCTTTGGCGTGTGTATCTCTGTGAAGTTCTGTGAAAGCATAAAATCACGAAATCCCGTAACTATACCCTCCGCTACTCTGAATATCGCTCTCTCATGAGGGTGACGCAAAGCCACACTTCTGTTTGAGAGGTTTGTGTCAAGAGTACAGCCGAGCTTTTTATCCGACACGTGCAGCGGATATTCCGCCGCCGGCTTTGACAACAGCTTTATTGCTGTCAAAGTTATCTCGTATCCGTAATTTGCCCTGCTCTCTTCCTTTACTTCACCTGTTATCTCCACATATGAACCCATTGTGATACCGTCGATCGTATCATCACACTTCTTCTCTTCATATACGGACTGCAATAAATATCTTCCTGTTCTCAATATAACAAACGCGAACCCTGACATTCTGCGTATCTTGTGCACGCACGCGCCGAATGTGACGCTGCCGCCCACAGCCTTTTGCAAGTCATCGAGAGTTATCTCGCTGATCAATTCTCTGCCGCTAATCTGCTGCATAATATTCAATTCCTTTCCTTACTTAATTTTTCTCTTGATTTTTTACTTACTATATTATTTCAGCTTTGCCGTGAGCGCCTCTTTTATAAGAGCCGGATTTGCGCCCTTGCCAGCTGCTTTTATTACCTGACCCATAATGAATCCGAACAGCTTTTCATTTCCGTTCTTATACTTCTCAACAACGTCCGCCTGCGCCGCAAGCACTCCGTCTATTATATCATCAAGACCTGACGTGTCGTTATCCATTATAAACCCGTTTTCCTTCGCGATGTCCTCCGGAGCTCCGCCCTTTTCGAACATTATCACGATCATATCCTTTGCCGATCCCTTTGAGATCACGCCTTTTGCCGCCATTTCAGCCGTTTTTGCCACGTCTGCCGGACTGAATCTGACTTCATCTATGCTCATGCCCGTTTCATTGAGCTGATGGCTCACCTCGCCAAGCATCAAATTCGAGATCATCTTATATTCCGGAACGGCGCTTACCGCCTCGTCATAGAAATCTGAAAACGCTTTCTGCGCTATTATAAGCTTTGCATCCTCCGCCGGTATCTTGTATTCCTCTGTATACCTTTCAAATCTCTTGTGCGGCAGCTCCGGCATTTCCTTTCTTATCTCCTCTATCTCCTCATCTGTAAACAGCACAGGAGGAATATCAGGCTCCGGGAAATACCTGTAGTCATGAGCTTCTTCCTTTGAGCGAAGAGCTTTTGTATCGTCATGGTTTTCGTTATATCTTCTCGTTTCCTGCACGACCTCGCCGCCGTTGTCGAGTATTTCCGACTGGCGCTGTATTTCATACTCTATCGCGCGTCCTATAGATTTTACTGAGTTCAGATTCTTTATCTCCGCTCTCGTTCCAAATTCATCTGAGCCATACGGCATGAGCGATATATTTACGTCAACTCGCAGTGAACCCTGCTCCATTCTCGCGTCACATACGCCCGAATACTGCATACGCTGCGCTATCTGAACGACAAAGTCCTGTACCTCCTCTACCGTTCTGAAATCAGGCTCTGTAACTATCTCTATGAGCGGCACTCCGCATCTGTTGTAATCGGCAAGAGAAATGCCCTCATAATCGTCATGGACAAGCTTTCCGGCATCCTCCTCTATATGGATCCTGTTTATCCTTATACGCTTTCCGCCGACAACATCTATATATCCGTCCGTGCATATAGGCGACTCAAACTGAGTTATCTGATACGCCTTAGGCAGGTCTGGATAAAAATAATTCTTTCTGTCAAACGCGCTGTAATTATGGACTGTGCAGTTAGTCGCAAAACCAGCCTTAGCGGCAAGCTTTACCGCTCCCTTGTTTAAGAGCGGAAGCGTTCCGGGCATGCCTGAGCATCTCGGACATACTCTCGTATTTTCACTTCCTCCGAACTCGTTCTGACATGAGCAGAACACCTTTGAATCTGTGAGCAGCTCACAATGTATCTCAAGTCCCATCACCGGCTGATATCTCATAATACACACTCCCTTCTGTCAAAATCTCTTTCAAACCTGTCGCATACAGCTATAATAGTCTTTTCATCAAAAGCCTTTCCTGTAAGGCTCATGCCTATAGGCATTCCCTTGCTGTCATAGCCGCATGTCGTAGAGATCGCCGGAAGACCGGCTATATTGACCGTTACGGTGCATATATCAGCCGTGTACATCTTGACCGGATCGTTTTCCTGACATCCTATCTCGTACGCCGTCGTAGGCGCTGTAGGAGTGAGTATCACATCGCATTTTTCAAAAATCGACGCGTATTCGTTTCTTATCTGTGTTCTTATTCTTCTCGCGTTGTTATAGTACGCGTCATAATATCCTGAACAAAGCGCGTAGTTTCCAAGCATTATCCTATGCTTTACCTCTTTTCCGAATCCCTCGCGCCTTGAGTTCTTTATAAGCTCGTTATAGTCCTCGCCAAGACCGGAGCGGTAACCATACTTTATGCCGTCAAATCTTGACAGGTTTGACGCTGCTTCCGCTGAGGATATAAGATAATACGCCGCAACAGCATATTTGAGTGACGGCAGAGAGCATTCGATTATCTCGCAGCCTAACGCTCTGTAAAATTCAGCCGCTTTCATAACGGCGTTCTTTACCTCTTCATCTGTGCCTTCAAAAAATTCCTTAGGCACTCCTATTCTGAGCTTTGATATATCCCCGCCTGTCATTGACGTGTAACCGCCCTGAGGCTTTTTCGACGTTGTAGCGTCATTCTCGTCGTATCCGCAGATAGAATTTAAAACATAGCCTGTGTCGGCTGCTGAATTTGCGACTACGCCGATCTGATCAAGCGACGACGCGAACGCTATAAGTCCCCATCTTGAAACCGTGCCGTATGTAGGCTTCAGTCCGGTCACTCCGCAGAACGCGCTCGGCTGTCTTACAGATCCGCCTGTGTCTGACCCAAGCGCCGCGGCGCACAATCCGGCTGCCACCGACGCTGCCGCGCCTCCTGATGAACCGCCTGTTACGCAGCTTACATTATACGGGTTCTTAGGTCCGCCGAAATACGACGTCTGTGACGATCCGCCCATCGCGAACTCGTCCATGTTAGTCTTGCCGAGCATTACGAAATTTTCCGCCTTTAATCTCGCTACGGCTGTAGCGTCATATATCGGCACAAAATCCTCAAGCATTCGTGACGCGCACGTTGTCCTTATTCCCTCCGTGCATATATTATCCTTAACAGAAACAGGTATGCCTGTCAGCGGCTTTGCCTCTCCGGCGTCTATTGCCGCTTGTGCCTTTTCTGCCATTTTTATGGCCTCTTCCTCGCACACTGTTATATAACTGTTTATAACCGCGTCACGTTCCTTTATCTTCTTCAAATAGTCCTGTGTCAATTCCACAGCGCCTATTTCCTTATTATCAAGCTTACTTCTTAAATCAATCAAATTCATGGCGTCTGCTCCTCCTTACACTACCTTAGGAACGACAAAGCTGTCATTCTTGACATTCTTCGCGTTTTCCAGTATCCTTTCAGCAGGGTATGAGCCGCTGTGCTCGTCAGCGCGCAGATCCTCATAATCAACGGCGCTGAGCGCGTATGGCTTGACCTCCGGATCAAAATCACAGACTGTATCCATAAGCGCAATGATATCGGTCATATCCTTTGTCATTGATGTAAGCTCCTCAGGCGTGAACGAGAGCTTCGAAAGCTCCGCCATATGAGCAGTCAGTTTCTCATCAAACATGGTCAATCTCCTTTACTTTTACTATATAACAAATCAATCAATAACAGAGCGGCGGCCGCGTAAAATATTACTGCTCCTCCACCTTATCATTATAGTATATAATATCACATTTTAAACGCCATTTCAAGAGCAAATACGCATTTTTTAGCCAATTTGTTCACTAAAGGTTACAAATTTTAAAAAATATCGAAAAAAATAAAAGAGAGACACCTAAAACAGTGCCTCTCATAGATACAATTATGTAATTACTGTGGCTGCTTGCCGATGTAAGCAAGAATACCGCCGTCAACATAAAGAACGTGACCGTTAACAAAGTTTGACGCGTCTGATGCAAGGAATACAGCCGGTCCCATAAGGTCAGCAGTTTCTCCCCATCTTGCAGCAGGTGTCTTTGCAATGATGAACTGGTCGAACGGATGACGTGAACCGTCAGGCTGGATCTCACGAAGCGGAGCAGTCTGAGGTGTAGCGATATATCCAGGTCCGATACCGTTACACTGGATGTTATATTCACCGTATTCTGAACAGATGTTTCTTGTGAGCATCTTCAAGCCGCCCTTTGCAGCAGCGTATGCTGATACTGTTTCACGGCCAAGCTCTGACATCATTGAGCAGATGTTTATGATCTTACCGTGACCCTTCTTGATCATGCCTGGAATAACAGCCTTTGATACGATAAACGGAGCGTTAAGGTCAACATCGATAACCTGTCTGAACTCAGCAGCTGTCATCTCGCACATAGGAATTCTCTTGATGATGCCGGCATTGTTTACGAGTATATCTACAATACCAACTTCTTCTTCGATCTTCGCTACCATTTCCTTAACCATGTCTTCGTTTGTTACGTCGCATACATAGCCCTTAGCGTCTATACCGTCAGCAGCGTATGAAGCCATACCCTTGTCCACAAATTCCTGCTTAATGTCGCAGAAAACGATCTTTGCGCCTGCTGAAGCGTAAGCTGAAGCTATAGCGTAGCCTATACCGTATGAAGCTCCTGTTATAAGAGCAACCTTACCTTCAAGGCTGAAATCCTTTAAAATATCCATTTCCGATAATCCTCCTCAATAGTTTTTGTTTATTTAATAAATAATTTATTAACCAAGCGGTTCAGGTCTGTAAATGAGATGACAGAAATTACCTTCTATATCTCTGTACCAATATGTCTTAAGACCTTTTGCATTTTCTGAAACATCATGCACCTCTTCAACACGCTCATCGCTTTTGAGCAATGGAACGATCTCATCAAATGCCTCTGATGTTACTCCGAAAGCTATATGACGGATACCTGCCGATTTTTCGACATCATCCGGCTTATCCGCCTGAGCGGATACAAACTCGATCATGCTGCCGTCCTCAAACTGCAGGAAATATGTGCCCTTGCCGTTGTCATAAACTACTTTGCCGCCGAAGATCTGCATATACCAGTCCTTAAGAGCAGCAGTGTTATATGACACTATGGCAACATGCTCAATACCTGTGATAGCCATGCCAAT
>CALXSW010000228.1 GCA_944391255.1 uncultured Clostridia bacterium
CTTGTGAACAGATGATAGAATATTTTTTACGAATTTTTAATATTTTAAGATTGAAATTTACATAATTTGCTGATATAATAAATATATATAGTGCGCTGATCGGTCTGTGTTTTCGGCGGAGATCACAATTGTATCAGGATCGGGGAGATTGATCTAAAAGAACAGCGCGGATATGCGCGGATATTACCATAAAATACAGCGCGGGCATATGGAACGGCTGTAATAAGATATATATTACAACATAAGGAGGACAATATATGAAGGTATGTATATTCGGCGCGGCGAGCGATAAGATAGATACTGTTTATACAGACAGAGTGGAGGCATTGGCAAAGCGTCTGGGCGAGCGTGGACATTCGCTCGTGTTCGGGGCTGGTGCAAAAGGAATTATGGGCGCCGCGGCAAGAGGATTTTATGCGGCAGGCGCGAATATAACAGGCGTTATACCAAAATTTTTTAGAGAAGAACAAATAGAGGCTATATTTGAAAACTGCACAGAGCTGATATATACTGAAACGATGAATCAGCGTAAAAATAAGATGGAGGAGCTGGCGGATGTGTTTATAATAGCTCCAGGTGGAATAGGAACATTTGAGGAGCTGTTTGAGGTGCTCACGCTCAAGCAGCTTGGCAGACATAAAAAGCCGATAGTTTTTTACAATATAAACGGATACTATGACAGTCTTATGAAGCTTATGTGTCATGCGACGGATGAGGGGTTTATCCGTCATAATTGTACTATATTATATACATGTACACAGGATGATGAGGAGCTTATAGATTATATAGAAAATCCGGCTCCGCTTAATTATACTGTAAAGGATATGAAGCGCGGCTGGTAAGAAGTTTTTTTAATAACGCATCAGAGTAGAAATAAAGAGATGTATCTGAAAATGATATTTGTCAGAGCGGATATGATCCGGTAAAATGCGCGGATCTATTCGCTTTGTGTTTTATGCGAACAATTGAATTATAGTATTATTTTAAACGTTAATACAAAAAAGGCGCATGCCTTATTATATAAAAGAAAAAAAGGGAGAAGGACAATGAAAAAATTTATGGATGAAGATTTCATGCTCAAAAGTGAAACATCAAAAAAATTGTATCACAATTATGCGGCTAAAATGCCAATAATAGACTATCACTGTCATTTATCGCCGCAGATGATGCTTGAGGACAAGCGATTTTTGAATATAGCGCAGATACTTCTCGGCGGTGATCACTACAAATGGCGCTATATGCGCTCATGTGGTGTAGATGAGGAGTATATAACGGGATCGACAAGCGACAAGGAGAAATTCATCAAATTCTGTGAATGTCTGCAATATGCTGTAGGAAACCCGCTTTATCACTGGACACATCTGGAGCTGAAGAGATATTTCGGTATAGATGAATATATAACAGCAGAAAATGCCGAAATGATATGGGAAAAAGCAAACAGAGTGATAGAGGAAACAGGCATGAGTCCTTCAACGCTCATAAACTCGTCAAATGTCGATGTGATCTGCACGACAGACGATCCTGTTGACACGCTTGAATTTCACAGACAGATAAAAGAAAAAGGACATATAAACGCTAAGGTATATCCGGCTTTCAGACCTGATTTTGCGCTGAATATCGAAAAGGCTACATTTGCCCCTTACATAAAGAAGCTTGAAGCAGCGGCGGGGATGGAGATAAAGAGCGTTTGGGATGTATCGGAGGCGCTGAATAGAAGAATAGACTTCTTTGATTCTATGGGATGCAGAGTATCAGATCACGCTCTTGACGGCGCACCGTTCAAGGCAGTTGATGACGATGAACTGAATGCTGTATTCTGCAAGGCAATGAGTGGAGAAAAAATATCGAAGGATGAGGCTGACGCATATAAGACAAGGATATTATATGAGCTGGGTAAGAAATATCATTCACTCGGCTGGGCGATGCAGCTGCATATGGGCGCGCTCAGAAACAACAATTCAAAGATGTTCGATAAGCTTGGCGCGGATACTGGATTTGATTCTATAAATGATTATGCGATAGCTGAAACTCTTTCAAAGCTTCTCGATTCTCTTGAAAAGGACGGCGTTCTGCCTAAAACTATATTGTATACATTGAATCCAAAGGATAATTATACCCTCGCCACAATGCTCGGTAATTTCCAGGGCACAGAGGCGGCAGGAAAGATACAGTTCGGTTCAGGTTGGTGGTTCAACGATCAGAGAGACGGAATGCTTGGACAGATGAAAGCGCTTGCAAATCTCGGCGCATTGTCAAAATTTGTGGGAATGCTGACGGATTCAAGAAGCTTCCTGTCATATACGCGTCACGAGTATTTCAGAAGAATAATGTGCGATATGATAGGAACATGGGTAGAGGATGGAGAATTCCCATGTGATATGAATATACTCGGAAAGATCGTTGAAGATATATCATATAATAACGCTAAAACATACTTTGGATTTTAAAATATGTTAGTTTGATTTTTGTTGGTTTGTTTTTTATAGAAAAAAGGAGTAAAGAATGGAACGTTTAAAGAGAACAGAAAAATGTGGTCT
>CALXSW010000229.1 GCA_944391255.1 uncultured Clostridia bacterium
GAAAACTGGAGTAACTAAAGCTTTATGTAATGCATCACCGGTTTAAGAATATAACCCCCTTTAAGGGGACGAAAACCACTGCACCATTTGAAATCGTTCGCAGGCAAATTATTGTTTAAGAATATAACCCCATTTAAGGGGACGGGATTTGAATATATAAGGAGGAAATGATATGAGTTATCTTTATGTAAATAATCAAGGTTCTACTGTCGCAGTGGATGGCGGATATTTTACAGTCACACAGCCTGACGGACTGGTGAGAAAAATTCCATCTGCGACACTGGAATATATAGCCGCCTTCGGCAATATAAACTTTACAACTAAAGCTATTCAGGAATGTATAAAAAATGGAGTTGTTGTTAATTTCTTTTCAAAGAACGGAACGTTTTTCGGAAAAATTGAGTCAGCCAATAACGTTAAAATAGGAAGACAACGACAGCAGTTCAAGCTGAGCGGCAAAACAGAATTTGCATTGGAATTATCAAAGAGAATAATATCTGCCAAGATACATAATCAGCTTGTTGTATTGGGAAGATACGCGGATAATGAAAAATTTGCCGATAATTTTAAACAGATAAAGCTTGCTGAAAAAGCAGTTATAAATTGCGGTGATGTAAATGAGCTGTTAGGGCATGAAGGAAATGCCGCAAAAAATTATTTTTATGTATTAGGCAATACTGTTGAGGATGAATTCAAATTCAGCCGCCGCACGAGACAGCCGCCAAAAGATGCGTTTAATTCAATGCTGAGTCTGGGATACACTCTTATAATGCATGAAACGTACGGCGCTATCTTAGGCAAAGGACTAAGTCCGTATGCCGGTTTCCTACATCAGGATCATGAAAAGCACCCGACGCTGGCAAGTGATTTGATGGAAGAATGGAGAGCTGTGTTAATTGATTCACTTGTATTAAGTCTGGTGCAGGGGCATGAAATCAGCATAAAAAACTTTTATACAGATGATGAAACAGGAGCCGTTTTGCTTGATAAAACTGCTTTTTCAATATTTATAAAAAAGTACGAAAGAAAAATGAATACAGAAACAAAATATCTGGGATATGTTGATTATAAAACGAGCTTCAGACGGGCTATATATCTACAGGTGAATAGTCTGGCTCAAGCAATAGAAAGTGAAGATACATCATTATATTGTCCGATAAGGTTAAGGTGATTTGAATGGAAGATATGCATTTTATGTTTAGCACTGACGAAGAGGTTGAGTTAAAAAAATATTTTGTTGTAATTTGTTATGATATATGCGATAATAAGAAGAGAGGAAAATTGGTTAAATATTTAGAAAAATTTGCGGTAAGAGTACAAAAATCAGTATTTGAAGGATATTTAACAAAAAAGAATTTTACGAAATTGAAAAATGGTATAGCCGGATACATATCAGATGAAGACAGTCTGCGTATTTACAAATTGACAGGAAACGGAGATGTTTTATCCTGGGGGAAAGGCGATATACTGGAAAATGAAGATTATATAATAATATGAGTAAAGCGGGGAGAGATTATGGAGTATATTTTATTTTCGCCGATAGGAACAACAGATCCTATAACGAATGGGCATGATGGAGCAATGCTGCATATTGTAAGAAATTACAGACCGGTAAAGGTATATTTATATTTTTCAAAAGAAATGAGCGATTTACATACCAATGACAACAGGTATTTATATTGTTTAAATGAGCTATGCAAATTAGAGGGCATGGAGATAGATACGGAAATAATACAAAGATTTGATTTAGTTGACGTACAGCGGTTTGATGATTTTTATAATGATTTTGAAAACGAGCTTAATAAAATAGGTGATGAAAACGAAGGAAAACAAATTTTGCTTAATGTATCATCAGGCACACCAGCGATGAAAGCCGCTCTTTACACAATAGCCGCATTATCTGACGGAAAGTACGTTCCGATACAGGTTTCCACTCCGGAGAGAAAGAGCAATCCTAAAAGAGAGAATATTTATAAATATGAAAAGGAATTAGAATGGGAATGTAATATAGATAACGAAAGAGATGGATATATAAATCGCTGCGAGGCAGCGCAGCATATAAATTTCATTGCAAAAATAAAATATGAGATCATATACAGACATTTAAGATCATATGATTACAACGCCGCGCTTTCAATAGCCAAAGAGATATCGGGATTTCCGATCAGCGCGATGAATCTTTTGCAAGCGGCATGCTGCCGTCTTCAGCTCGATAAAAGCGGTGTTTCAAAGACTTTAAAAGGTATTAATATTTATCCTGTTAAAGAGGGAAATAAATGCAGTATATTTGAATTTCTTTTATGGCTTCAGATAAAATATGAGCGTAAGGATTTAGCTGATTTTATAAGGGGAATCACACCGGTAGTCATGGACTTGTTTGAGATGGTATTAAAGCTAAAGTGCGGTATTGATCTGAAAAGAGATTATTGCATAAGAAACGACAAAACCGGCGCGTATAAATTAGTGACCGAAAAGCTTGAAAAAGATGAAACAGGTATTAAAATTTTAGATTGCTTAAATAGTGTTTTTAAAAGCGGCTATAAAGAAACAATATTGACATCTGCCCAGTTAGCTCCGCTGATAATGGAATTTAGCAAAGATGACGCGCTTATTAAAACGGTGAGCAATATCAGAAAATGCGAGGAGGCAGCGAGAAATCTGGCTGCTCATGAAATAGTATCAGTAACAGAAGAATGGATAAAAAGACAATGCGGAATAAGCAGCGGTGAAATAATGAAGAGCTTAAAAACATTATGCCGTGAATCTGGAATTAAAGCCGATGAAAGCGCGTGGAATTCGTATAAAACAATGAATGCTATAATTGAAAATGAAATGCGTAAAAATTCAGCATATATACATAAATGAAAAAATTACCAAATTCAAGTTTTAATATCAATTCGCAAATATCAAATCTCAACAGCCTGTAAACGGCACCACTGTGCTATATACAGACTGTTTTTTCTCTTTTTAAGTGTCAAACTCGGGTTATATCACATTGGACTATGATGTTACAACTATATTATATCACAACACTTTTTCAAACTGAGACAATAGGCATTTCGAAGATTGTTGAATTCGGCGTAAGCTCTTTCTTTAAAATATGTCTCTTTCAGCATTTCTTTCTGTGAAAGTGTGCATCCCTCACCTCATATAAAATGATACATTATTACAGTGTCAGAAATAAAAGTAAAAGAATTATCGGTATTATCATAATAAGGTATTGAATGACTGTGGAATAAATAGTTTTCATTTATACTCAGATATACTTTTTATCACCGTCGTTTCGTTTTTCGTTTTCCGGTATTCTCAGATCCTTTGATCTCCTCATGGTAAAAATAGTCCACAATAACAGGGTGTCCCTGAGGAACGCGTCCGTAAGGCATTTCGTTATCCACAAACGGGCAGTCGTATTTCTTCGCCATTTCCTCCGCTTTCTTTTCTAGCGCAACAAAATAGCTGCGGTCATGCCTGTCGTATATCTCTTGATACAGTGGTAAAAGCGAGGGATACTTTTCCGCAATATAGTCCATAATAGTCTTTTTGAAACCGCCTCGCAGATTAAGATTTTCAAGCCAGAACAGGTCGCACTGATCCTTGACCCGCTCAAAAATCGCCTCAAAATCCGTAATTCCCGGAAAGACGGGTGATACAAAGCAGACGGTGCGGATACCGGCGTCGTAAATCTGCTTCATGGCGGCGATGCGCCGCTCAATACTAACAGCGCTGTCCATGTCATTCTTGAAGTCCTCGTCCAGTGTGTTGATTGACCACGATACCGTCACCTGTCCCAACTCTTTCAAAAGGTTGATGTCCCGCAAGACAAGATCGGATTTTGTGCAGATTAGAATATCTGCATCACTGCCGCGAAGCTGTT
>CALXSW010000230.1 GCA_944391255.1 uncultured Clostridia bacterium
CGTCCGTCATATGAGTCGATTATTCGCTTGAACGTATCACAGTCATCATGGAATGAAAAGCCTATATGCTTTATCTTTCCCATCTTCTTAGCCTTTTCAAGAACGGAAAGAACATTGTGTTTCACTATGATATTATCGAACCTGTTCTTGTCGAGAGCATGGCAAAGGTAAAAATCAAAATGGTCTGTTCTGTATCTTTTAAGCTGCTCATCAAGCAGCTTCATTACATCATCTTCTGAATTTACCTTCCATGTAGGGAGCTTAGTCGCGAGAAGTATTTTATCTCTAAGACCATTCTGCTCTATGATCTCTCCCGCAACGCTTTCGCTCGCCTCATTGTGATAGACATACGCGTTATCAAAATAGTTTACACCATTTTCTACAGCATATTTTATCATTTCGGCAGTTTTTTCCTTATCGATATTTTTTGCATTGCCGTCGATCACGGGCAGACGCATAAGACCGAATCCAAGCACCGATACTTTTTCTCCCGCTAATTCTCTGTACTTCATACTCCCTCTCCTTTCACTCTATTTAAATTAGATCTCAAACAGCTCCCGTTTATTATAAATACATCGCTTCCGACATCATACATACGCCGTCAGCTCCGGCATTGATACACTCGTTTATATTTTCACTCTTTATTCCGCCAAGAGCATACACTTCTATATCTGCCGCCTTGCACACATCGCTAAGCCATTTTGTACCCTTTGGCTCCAAACCCGCCTTGCATGCTGTCTTAAATATATGACTTGCCGTCACATAATCAGCTCCAAGCTCCGCCGCTCTTACAGCCTCATCTACAGAATGTATAGAAACGCCCTTGATCTCGTAATCCTTTATGCGCTCCGCATTCTCTATAAAGCTTCTGTACGGAAGATGTATGCGTTTATAATTAAGCTCCTCACAGACATCTATATATGTGTGCAGTATGATCTTGTCGCTTATCTCTATCGCCTTTTTTGCTAATTTAAGATACTCGTCACAGCCAAGATCCTTTTCACGCAGAATTATGATGTCATAATCCGAGCTATGCAGCTTTTCTATCTGACGAGGAAGATCAGAGCATAAATTACGATTTGTTATAGCTATCTTTTTATACATATATATACTCGCTCATGACAGGCTGGAGTCCCTGAGCCTTGATAGCCTCATATACCTCTGTCACATTTCTGCCGTCACTTATTTCAAACTGCTCATCGCCCTTTTTCTCATTGTCGCCATGGCCGCCTATTCCTACATCTACGCCGGCTGATATCTTTGTAGCCGCTATTCCGATCGAGTGATCGCGGAAATTAGCGTTTTCACGAGTTGAAATAGTCATGCTCGCATACGGAAGGAATATCCTGTAAGCGCACATAACCTGAAGCAGCTGTGTTTCATGAACATCTCTTGGATTTATCTTATCATTATTTATTATAGGTCTAAGACGCGGACATGAAATAGCTATATCGGCATGAGGATACTTTTTCTGCAAAAGCGACGCGTGAGTTCCTACAGCAAACGCGTCCTTTCTGAAATCGGAAAGTCCGAGCAGCGCAGCAAATCCGACTCCGCGCATACCGCCCATAAGCGCTCTCTCCTGAGCATTGAGACGGTATGGGAATATCCTCTTATGTCCGGCAAGATGAAGCGTTTCATATTTGTCGCTATCATACGTTTCCTGAAATACAGTAACGTAATCAACGCCGCATTCATGCAGATAGCGGTATTCATCTGAATTCATCGGATATACTTCTATTCCGATAACCTTAAAATATTTCTTCGCTATCTTGCACGCCTCGCCTATATATTTAACATCTGACATCTTTCTGCTTTCGCCTGTCAGGATAAGCACCTCTTCAAGGCCTGTTTTCGCGATCTCCTGCATCTCTCTGTCTATTTCATCATAATTGAGCTTTGCGCGGTTTATTTTGTTATGACAGTTAAAACCGCAGTATATACAGTAATTCTCGCAGTAATTAGCTATATACAAAGGCGTGAACATCTGTATGCTGTTTCCGAAATGCTTTTCCTTTTCCGCTTTCGCCCTCTGCGCCATCTCCTCAAGGAACGGCAGCGCCGCAGGCGAGAGAAGCGCGCCGAAATCATCAAGCTCAAGCACGTCCTTTGCCAAAGCCGCTTTTACATCATCGGCTGTATATTTATCAGCGTCATAGCTTTCCATAGCGGCTATTACCTTATCCTGTATCTCCGATCCTATATTCTCCATATCCGGAAGATACTTCATATGATCTATACGAAGCTCCGGATTTGTAAGCTCATCCATTTATGTATACCTCCATATGTAAATCAATCTCTTAAAAAGCCTGTGAGCGGTGATGACGCTGACGCTCTGTCGCGCACTCTGCCCATTCCTGACAAATACGCTGTTCTTCCCGCTTCAATAGCCTTCTTGAACGCCTCGGCCATAGCCGGTATATCTCCCGCTGTAGCAATCGCCGTATTTGCCATAACCGCAGCGGCGCCCATTTCCATAGCCTCACAAGCGTGTGACGGCTTGCCAATTCCGGCGTCAACGATTATAGGAAGATCTATTTCATCTATAAGTATCTTTATAAATTCCTTAGTAACAATACCCTTATTCGTTCCTATCGGCGCGCCGAGCGGCATGATAGTAGCAGCTCCGGCATTCATAAGATCGCGCGCCGCGTTGAGGTCAGGGTACATATACGGCATAACAACAAAGCCTTCCTTTGCGAGTATCTCTGTAGCCTTTATAGTTTCTGTATTGTCAGGCAAAAGATATTTAGAATCGCGTATTACCTCTATCTTGACAAAATCGCCGCAGCCGAGCTCTCTTGAAAGTCTTGCTATCCTCACTGCCTCGTCAGCCGTTCTCGCGCCCGATGTGTTAGGCAGAAGCGTAACGCCCTCAGGTATATAATTTAATATATTATCCATCTCTGTGTTTGCGCGTCTTAGGGCGAGCGTTATTATCTGCGCGCCGGCATTCTCAACAGCCGCCTTTATCAGATCAAGCGAATACTTACCCGATCCGAGAATAAATCTTGATGTAAATTCGTGTCCGCCTATGATCAATTTATCCTGTTCCATTTTATACTTCTCCTTTGTCCAATAAAATTCTTAACACCATATTCGCCTGGTGCATCGCGCATATGCCAACGCGCGGCGCCATAAGCACATTCCCGTCTTCTATGCCGGAAACGCCGTCACCGCATATATACAGCCTGTTCATAGCTTTTTTTGTAACGATAGAATTAGATGAAAAATGGCCTGCCATTCCGGAGCCGGAAACG
>CALXSW010000231.1 GCA_944391255.1 uncultured Clostridia bacterium
GCAGCGGCGTCTATTGCTATTTTAAATTCATCATCAGGTCTGTATCCGGCATCTCTTATCGCTTCAAGTATAAGATCAAGCGCTTCCTCGTCGGCGGATAGATCAGGCGCAAAACCGCCCTCGTCACCAACGGCTGTTGTGTATCCGTGGCTGTGAAGAATTTTTTTCAATGACGAATACACCTCGGCGCACTGTCTTAGACAATCTGAGAATGTTTCGGCGCCAACAGGCATGATCATAAATTCCTGTATATCCACGTTATTATCGGCATGCGCGCCGCCGTTTAAAATGTTCATCATAGGTATCGGCATTATATGCGCGTTTATTCCGCCGATATATCTGTAAAGAGGCATACAAAGACTGTTTGCCGCCGCTCTCGCGCATGCGACAGATGTGCCGAGCACAGCGTTTGCACCGAGCTTTTTCAGGTTAGGCGTGCCGTCAAGCTCTATAAGCGTGCTGTCTATAGCTCTCTGATCGAGAACGTTAAGACCGATTATCTCATCGGCTATCGTGTCGTTGACATTTTTTACAGCCTTTAAAACACCTTTTCCGTTGTATCTTCTTTTATCGCCGTCACGCAGCTCATACGCCTCGTATTCGCCTGTCGAGGCTCCGGACGGAACTATACATTTTCCGACTCCGTCAGATGTTGTCACCTCTACCTCTACAGTCGGATTTCCGCGTGAATCAAGGACTTCTCTGGCATGTACATCTGTGATCTCAATATAGCATTTCATAAGTAAAACTCTCCTTTCCTGTATTTATTTTTATTGTTGACACATATAGCATAATTTATACGAATTTCACTGTTAAATTTTGCAAAAAAGTATATTTACAAACTAAAATATATATGATAAAATGTGTGAAGCAGACATCAATGGGAGGAAAAATGAGTATGTCAGAAGTTAAAATTAACACAAAAAGAAAACTGGGATTTATAAGTAAGAATATATACGGTCAGTTTGCGGAGCATCTGGGCAGATGTATCTATGAGGGACTGTATGTCGGCGAGGACAGCGATATACCTAATACGAATGGTATCAGAAATGACGTTGTAGCCGCGCTTAAGGAGCTTGATGTGCCTGTATTGAGATGGCCGGGCGGCTGCTTTGCAGATGACTACCATTGGAGAGATGGCATAGGCCCTAAGGAAGACCGTCCTTATATGGTAAACACAAACTGGGGCGGCGTTGTTGAAAACAACCACTTCGGCACACATGAATTTTTTGAACTGTGTGAACAGCTTGGCTGTGAGCCGTACATATGCGGAAATGTAGGCTCGGGAACAGTTCAGGAGATGAGAGACTGGATAGAATATATGACATTTGACGGCGATTCGCCGCTTGCAAACGAAAGAAAAAAGAACGGCCGTGAAAAACCGTTTAAGCTCAAGTATTTCGGTGTTGGAAACGAGAACTGGGGTTGCGGCGGAGATATGCGCCCTGAATATTATGCCGATGAATTCCGCCGTTTCTGCGTATTTTTGAGAAACTATGGTGATGAGCCATTGTATAAAATAGCCGGCGGTCCGAACTCGGGCGATACTAACTGGATGGAGGTCGTTCTGAGAAACGCAAAGCACGCGATGAGCGGCATTTCATGGCATAATTATACATATGAAGGCGACTGGGATCATAAGGGAGAAAGCTACACGTTTGATGAAAACGGCTGGTATTCAAATATGATGGACGTTGAGAGATTGAGAGAGCAGCTCGATCAGCAGCTGGCTGTCATGAACGTTGTAGATCCGGAATGCAAGGTGGATCTTATAATCGATGAGTGGGGCAACTGGTTCAACGTAATGCCTGGCACAAATCCGGGATTTTTGTATCAGCAGAATACAATGCGTGACGCTGTTTCTGGAATGGTTCTTTTGCATATGTTCCAGGAGCACTGCGACAGAGTAAAGATGGCGAATATCGCTCAGATGGTAAACGTGCTTCAGTCTATGGTGCTTACTGAGGGTGAAAAGATGATAGTTACGCCTACATATCACCTGTTCAGAATGATGAAGACTCATCAGGATTCTGAGAGAGTGGACACATTCTATGACGCTAAGGCATATGAATTCAACGGCCGCAAGATCCCGAAGATCAGCATATCATCATCTGTTAAGGATAACGCGCTCACTATAACGATCGCAAATACGCGTCTTGACGAGGATGAGGAGCTGGAAATAGAAATAGACAGAGAATATTCAGAGATCAGCGCTCAGGTGCTTACAGCGGCTGATATGTGCGATTTCAATACATTTGATGAGCCTGAAAAGGTAAAGCCGTCAGCGCTTGACGCAAAGCTTTCAGGAAATAAGATAAAGGTGACTATACCTAAGATGAGCGTGTCATCTATCGTGCTTAAATAATGGCTGTATGTAAAAGATGCGGTCTGAAAACTGTTTTAACGGCTGATGATGTGGAAAAAGCGGTTGAGCAGGTCAGAGCGATGAAAGGGATAAAGCTCGCCGATGATGAAACATATAACAAAAGGCTCAGCATATGCAGAGAATGCGATAAGCTTGAATATGGCTGCACATGCATGCTGTGCGGATGTATTGTAAACGTCAGAGCGGTGATGGCGGACGGAAAATGCCCGTATCCGAAAAAATCTAAGTGGCTTGTATAAAATCCCCCTTAACTGGAAATACATATAATATGTAATTCCAAAACATGGAGGATAGCTATGAAAAGAATAATATGCGTGTTAGTAATAGTTTTGTCGGTGCTTGTGAACCAATCGGCGTTTGCCCTTTCAAAATATGGATCGAGAGGAACAGAAGTGACTAATATCCAGACAAGATTGAAAAACTGGGGATATTACAGTTACACTGTTGACGGAGTATACGGATGGCGAACCGTAGAGGCTGTGAAATGGTTTCAGAGTAAGAACGGGCTTACAGCGGACGGCGTTTGCGGACCGATGACACTTGCAAAACTCGGCTTGCCTACAGGCTCGTCATCATCAGCAACGAGCAATAATAACGTTCAGCTTCTCGCAATGCTCATAAACGGCGAGGCGAGGGGAGAGCCGTATACAGGTCAGGTAGCTGTAGGAGCGGTCGTTTTAAACAGAGTTAAGTCATCATCGTTTCCTAATACGATAGCTGGTGTGATATATCAGAGCGGCGCGTTTTCGTGCGTTGATGACGGGCAGATAAATAATCCTGTGGAAACGAGCTGCTATAATGCAGCGAGAGACGCTCTCAATGGCTGGGATCCTACAGGCGGAGCTTTGTATTTTTATAATCCATC
>CALXSW010000232.1 GCA_944391255.1 uncultured Clostridia bacterium
CAAATGGAACAGGCGACAAGGCAGACACATCAGCAACAGCTTTCGAAACAGTTATTTCAAATAAAGGCGGCGAAGGCACTGTAAAGTCAATAACATGGAATATCACAGCAAATGAAACAACAAAGTCAACAACTGCAAATCCGACAGATTTGACTCTTGAAAAAGGCGCAGCTGTAAATCTTGTGCTTATCGTCAATGGATTGCACACAACAGAAAACAACACTGTTGTAACAGTAGAATAAGGGGGTAAAGTAAAATGAAAAAGACATATAAAGATCCTAAAATGCTTATAGAAAATTTTGATACTGAAAATGTGATCACAAGCAGCAATATGAAAGCTGAGGACAGCCTTAAGTCGCAGTACAGTAAAGTTCAGACATTTGAGGCTGACTGGAATAAAATGCAGAAAGCTGTAAGAATAATTCCCTAAATCAAAATAAAATGAAAACAAAAGCAGCCGAGGACAGTAAAGGTCCAAGGCTGCTTTTTATGTGCATAAAACATTATAATTATTTTTTTCATATAAGATTTATAAATTTGTTAATAGTCATTAAAACATGTTTATGATACTATATAAACAAGGTGTGATCATATCATACTTTACCCATAAAATGCCGCGGTCCGGATATTGTACTCCCAATCCCACTCCAGCTTATCCCGGGCCGCGGCAAATAATTTATTTAAGGGAATATTATATAGAAAAGGGGCGGAATCATGAAAAAGAGCTTATTTATCGTTACTGCTTTAGGCATATGCTTTGCGGCTCAGCAGGGCGCTTTTGCTGCTGACAGCGCTGACGCTGAAGCTGTGTACGGCACGCCTGTAGTAGACGGAACGCTTGATGACGTATGGTCTCAGGCTCAGGAGTATAGGACAGAGGTGATGATAGAAGATGAGAACGGCGCGTATTGTGATTTCCGTCTTTTATGGGATGAAAATCATGTATACGTTTTTGCAAAGGTATATGACGATCTCATAAGCACATCTTCATCAGAAGCGCATATGCAGGACAGCGTTGAATTTTTCCTCGATGAGAATAACAGTAAAAAGGAATATTATGAGCGCGATGACGCTCAGTACAGAATAAGCTGTGAAAATAAGATGTCTTACGGCGAGGGGGCTGACAGAAACGGATTGTCTGCGGTATCAGTATATACCGATTATGGGTATAACGTTGAGGCGGCTATACCGATAAAAACAATAGTCGGAAAGACCGGAGCGCTTATGGGATTTGAGATTCAGGTTAATGATGACGGCAACGGTGACGGAGAGAGAAGCTCTGTCGCTAAATTCCATGATAACACAGATATGTCATACTGCAATACAGCCGGATTCGGAACGATACAGCTTGAGAACGGAAGCGATGAGCCATTCACTGACGTTTCAGGTACGGACGGGATCAATGACAGCATATATAAGCTGTATAAGCTCGGCGTTATAAATGGATACGGCGATGGTACATTTATGCCAAACAGCGCGATAACGCGCGAGGAATTCGCATGTATGTTTGTGAAGTGTTTCGGGCTTGAGTCTGACGGCGCGGAGGTGTCGTTTGATGATGTTGACAAAAACGCGTGGTATGCTGAATATGTGGCTGTAATGGCAGAGAAAGGATATGCGGAAGGTATAGGTGATAATAAATTTGGTGTGGGAGATAATATTACGTCAGGAGAGGTAAAGGCAATGACAGAAAGATTTTTGACAGATTCTGGTGTAGATGTACCAGATATAGATAGTGGAGAAAACGATGCATCACGCGCAGAATGCGCGGAGGCATTATATGACGCGTATGAGTCAATCTGTACACCAAAGCAGGCTGTTTATGAAAAGCGTGAAGATTATTCAGCAGAGCTTGCTGACGCGGGCGGAGCGAAGGAGCCGGGAATGGCTAATCCGCTTATAACGCACAAATTCGGCGCAGATCCGTTTGCGATGGAGTATAATGGCAGAGTATATATATACATGACATCAGACGCGTATGAATACGATGAGAGCGGAAATATAATTGAAAACGATTATTCGGAGATCAATACTATTTCTGTTATATCAAGCGCTGATCTTGTGAACTGGACTGATCATGGTGAAATAGCCGTAGGCGGAAAAGGCAATGATGAGGGAGCGGCAAAATGGGCTAAAAACTCATGGGCACCGTCGGCGGCTCATAAGACGATAAACGGCAAGGAAAAATTCTTCCTATATTTTGCTGACAACGGTTCAGGAATAGGCGTTCTCGAGGCGGACAGTCCTACAGGCCCGTTTTATGATCCTATAGACAAGCCGCTCATAAACCGGGAAACTCCGGGCGCTGACGGTGTTGTATGGATGTTTGATCCGGCTGTTCTTGTGGATGATGATGGTCAGGCGTATCTTTACTTTGGCGGCGGAATACCTACAGTTGACGGCGTGGAGCAGACAGACCACCCTAAGACGGCGCGGGTTATAAAGCTTGGCGACGATATGATATCAACTGTAGGCGAGGCGGTCGAGATAGACGCTCCGGCGCTGTTTGAGGACAGTGGAATACATAAGTATAATGGAAAATACTATTATTCATACTGTTCAAACTTCAGCGGAGATCATGAGGGCGGAAAATATCCTTACGGAACTATACTTTATATGACGTCAGATGATCCTATGGGACCGTTTGAGTATAAGGGAATGGTTCTCGACAGCATAAGCTCATTATTTGGCACAGGCGGAAATAATCACCACGCAATATTTGAGTTTGGCGACAAGTGGTACTGCACATATCACACGCAGACGGTAGGCTCGTATCTCGGCTATACAAAGGGATACCGCTCAACACATATAAATGAGCTTACATATAATGAAAATGGCGATATAGAGCCTGTAAAAGCGGATTATCAGGGCGTTGATGCGATAGCGTCATTAGATCCGTTCGTAAAAACAGAGGCTGAAACATTCGCATGGCGCAGTGGAGTAAGCATAAAGCAGGCTGATGACAAGAGAGTTGTATGTGATATAAATAACGGCGACTGGCTCGCTGTAGGAAATGTGAAGTTTGACAAGGGCACAGAAAAGGTGATCATAAACGCTCAAAGCGTAGAGGGCGGCACAATAGAAATACGTCTTGGCAGTCCGGAGGGACAGCTCGCCGGAACTGTGGATATAAATGGAGACAGCGCAGAATATCAAGGCAGCGTATCGATAGATGCGGGTACTTACGATGTTTACTTTGTATTCAAGGGTACTCCGAATAAGGAGCTTATCACATTTGACAGCTGGGTATTTGAATAAGCTTTTATAATAATACATAATAAGGAGGATCATAAACATGGAAAACAAAAATTCATACCGTCTTATGAGCTATATCACAGACGGAAGCGAATATCACGG
>CALXSW010000233.1 GCA_944391255.1 uncultured Clostridia bacterium
AAGTCCCATAAATCTCGGAAGTCCCGCGCCTGAGCCTATGTATACAGCGTCATAGCCCATTTCATTGAACAGCTCGTCCACTGTCAATGTTCTGCCGATGATAACGTTTGTTTCTATGTCAACACCCAGCTTCTTGAGGTTGTCGATCTCTTTCTGAACTATGTCCTTAGGAAGACGGAATTCAGGAATACCATACATAAGAACGCCGCCTGCTGTGTGGAATGCCTCATATACTGTTACCTTATAGCCGCGCTTTGCAAGATCTCCGGCTACTGTAAGGCCTGAAGGACCTGAACCTACAACAGCTACCTTCTTGCCGTTTGATTCCGGAACCTCTATCTTATCTTCAACATTCGCCATATGGTAGTCAGCCGCGAATCTTTCAAGTCTGCCTATTCCGACAGGCTCGCCCTTTATACCTCTTACGCACTTTGATTCACACTGCTTTTCCTGAGGACATACGCGTCCGCATATAGCCGGAAGCGCGTTTGTTTCCTTTATCTTCTGGTAAGCGCCCTCAAAATCTCCGTCCTTCATAAGTGAAATGAATTCAGGTATCTTGACCGATACAGGACATCCCTGCATACATGGCTTATTCTTACAGTTAAGGCAGCGGTTTGCCTCATCTATAGCCATTTCTTCCGTATAGCCTGTTGTTACCTCCAAGAAATTCTTATTTCTTACGTCAGGCGCCTGCTCAGGCATCGGATTTTTATCTAATCTCATGTTTGGCATTGTTTCTCTTCCTCCTTATTCAGCTCTGTTTGTTCTGCCGATGCGGCAATGTCCTTCTTCACACGCTCTCGCCTCATGATCCTTGAACATTCTGCCGCGCTTCATTGCGCTGTCCCAGTCGATCTTATGACCATCGAAGTCAGGACCGTCAACGCACGCGAACTTTGTTTCGCCGCCAACGATAACACGGCATCCGCCGCACATTCCTGTTCCGTCTATCATAACCGGGTTCATGCTGACCATTGTAGGAATATTGTATTTTTCTGTCAGCTTGCATACGAATTTCATCATTACAAGCGGACCTATAGCGATCACCTCATCAAAATTTTCGCCTGCGAGGATCTCCTTTTCAAGCATATCTGTTACAAAACCCTGATTGCCGTTTGATCCGTCATCTGTAGCAACGATAAGCTTTGTTGCGATAGCGCGGCACTCGTCCTCAAGTATGATAAGGTCCTTGTTTCTAAAACCTGTTATAAGAGTTACCTCAGCGCCAAGCTGATGAAGCTTCTTAGCCTGCGGATATGCTATAGCTGTTCCAAGGCCGCCGCCTATTACGGCTACCTTCTTCTTGCCCTCAAGCGGTGTCGGCTTTCCGAGAGGACCTGCAAAATCGCTCAAATACTCTCCCGCTTCCATAGCCGCGAGATCCTTTGTAGTCTTTCCAACGATCTGAACGATGATCGTTATAGTTCCCTTTTCTCTGTCAAAATCAGCAACAGTGAACGGAACTCTTTCCCCGTACTCGTCAATTCTCAATATTATGAACTGACCCGGCTCTGCCTTATGTGCTACAAGCGGCGCTTCTACCTCCATAAGAAAAACCGTAGGGTTAAGCATTTCTTTCTTCAATATTTTGTAAGACATGTTTTTCACCTCATGATTTTATAAATTAAGTTATATTTACAATATAAATTCTCCGCTGATAATTTTATCACATATTTTGTCAATATTCAATACTTTTTTTCAAATATTTGTTTATTTGCCCAAAAATTCAAGCATATCGCTGCTCAACGGTGCAGCAAATTCCATTTTCTCACACGTCACAGGATGAGAAAGCGACAGAAACGACGAATGCAGAGCCTGCCTTTTAAACAGCTCGTGATCCTCTGTTCCGTAGAGCCAATCGCCCAAAAGCGGATGACCTATATACGCCATATGCACGCGTATCTGATGTGTCCGCCCCGTTTCAAGCTCTAACTCAATAAGCGTAAAACCGTTATGCGTCATTACCGGTCTGTAATGAGTTACCGCTCTCTGTCCGCTCTCATGCACGCATCTTTCAAGCGAGCTGCCGTCAAGACGCGCTATCGGAGCATCTACCGTTCCCGCATCTTCTATTATTCCCTCAACTATAGCGAGGTATTTCCTGTGAAGCCTGTGGCCGTCTCTAAGCTGTTCGGCAAGCCGCGCATGTGAATACGCGTTTCTCGCTATGCACATAACGCCCGACGTGTCCTTGTCAAGCCTGTTCACAGCGCGGAACGTATGCGTTTCGCCCATACTCGCATAATGCGCCATAACACCGTTTGCAAGAGTGTCAAGCTGATGCTCATGCGATGGATGCGTCGGCATACCTGCCGGTTTATTTACTATCAGTATATCCTCGTCCTCATATATTATATCAAGCTCCATTTCGACCGGCTCTATGTTTTCCGATGCAATGTCGCGTATATTGACCGTCACAATATCATTTTCATTTACCTGATCGACCGTTCTTATATGCTCCCCGTTAAGGAGCAGTCCCTCCGGATACTTTTTAAGATCCTTTATAAGACTTCCAGATATAAAAAAGTGCGTTCTCAGCACGTCCTCAACACGACACCCCGAAAATTCCGGCGTGACCTTAAATTCAAGTTTTCTCATCAACACTGACCTTGCCTTTATTTAAGAATTTCCAGATAATGAGCAAGTCTTTCATTTACATATTCACCCACCAAATGGATCATATCCTCAGCACGCCCTTCTGCATAAAACGAATCAAAAGCGTCATAATACCGCCTTCTGTCAGCAAACTTGATATTGATCGGAGGATATCCCTCCCTGATAAGCTCAAGATTCAATACCAGCCGTCCTGTTCTTCCGTTTCCGTCAATAAAAGGATGTATGCCCTCAAATTCAAGATGAAAACGTGCTATGCGCTCTATGGGATGCTGCACAGCTTTCCGCCTGTCATTCTCAGCGAGCAGCTCATTCATTTTAGGTTCTATCAGATATGGCTGGACAGGCTCTGTATACGCCCCTGCAATAGTTACAGGTATTCTGCGGTATACGCCCCTGTCATGCGGTCTGTCCATCAACACAAGCGAATGAATAGCTTTTATCTCCGCTTCACTCAGATTTATCCTCTTTTTAGCTATATCCTCTATATACAAGAACGCGTCACGATGCCCTACCGCTTCAAGGTGATCCTTCAGCGGCTTACGGTCTATAGT
>CALXSW010000234.1 GCA_944391255.1 uncultured Clostridia bacterium
GTTTACAACAGCTGAAGCAGCCGTTATAAGCTGTATAGGCGTTATCTGGAAGCCCTGACCGAATGATGATACGGCAAGATCGACCTCGCCCATCTCATTATAATAAATAGATGATGATTCGCCGCCAAGATCTACTCCCGTTTTCTGAGTAAAGCCAAATGACTTGAAATACTCCATAAATTTATCAGCACCAAGTCTTGCGCCAAGCTCCATGAAAACAGGGTTACACGAGTTCTTTACGCCGTCTACAAACGTTTCAGCGCCGTGTCCGCTCTTGTTTGAACATTCGATCTTTCTATCCGCTACCTGCTTATATCCGGCGCAGAAGAATGTGGATTCCTCTGTGACAAGATCCTCCTCAAGCGCCGCTGCCGCCGTTATCATCTTGAATGTTGAACCCGGCTCATATGTATCCGACACCGCCTTGTCACGCCACATCTTTGATCTCGCCTGCGCTACGAATTCATCTGAAAGATTCTCCGGATCCTCTGTAGGACGCGGCGTAGCCTCCTCGTCTTCATCGTCTGTTTCCTCGTCCTCATACACAGGCTCAAACTCTATCGCGTATTCAAGGAACTGCGTGAGGTCGTACGGATTGTTACAGTCAAAATCAGGCTTTGTAGCTATAGCGAGTATCTCGCCCGTCTTAGGGTTCATTATGATACCGGCAGCGCCCTCTTTAAGCTCGTTTTCCTTTACAGCCTCCTCAAGATGCTTTTCAAGAAAATGCTGTATAGTTTCATCTATAGTGAGCGTCACATCACAGCCGGACAGCGAAGCCGTCAAATATTCCGCCTGCTGCTCCGATGTCGTTCCGCTCGCGCTCCTGTTCTGCGCCACATATCCGTTAAGTCCGGCAAGATATTCGTTGAATCTCAGCTCAACGCCCTGTATGCCGTTATTGTCATAGCCTGTAAAGCCTATCACATGAGATGCGACATTGTACGGATAATAACGCTTTGAATCGTTTTCAAAATAGACGCCGTAAAGCTTAGACTGTAGATCAGTTTTCTCCTTATTCGCCGCCTTTACCTCGCTTGAATTTCCTTCTTCAAGAGTTGGATTTATTAATTCGCTTATCGCGTTGCTTTCTTCCGCTGAAAGTCTTTTCTTTATAACTCTGTACTGTGAATTGTCCGAAAGATATTTATACAGCGTGTCGCTGTCCATATCAAGTATCGGCGCAAGCACATCTACACATACGTCTATGTCACCATGATTTTTTATATCCATAGGATTGCAGACGAGAGTTTTTACGGACGCCGATTCTGCAAGCACCTTGCCGTTTCTGTCAAGTATCTTTCCTCGCGCCGCCTGCTCTACTGTATTTGTCGTCTGCTGGTTCTTTGCCGTCTGGGCAAGCTCTGCCCCTCGTATTATCTGCCACCATGCCATGCGCAGTATAGCAAGCGCAAAGCACACAAACACGCACACAACTATTATTACCGTGCGCTTTTTAATATTATTTAATGACGGTAATGCCAATTATATCATTCCTTACTCTTATTAAAATAACTCACTCTTACTAATCATATGCTGAACATCGTTACAATATGATCTATGATCGTATTGATCATCTTTATAAATCTGTTTTCTATTCCCTCTACTTCGCCGGAAACCTTTTCTGTGACATCATCTTTTTTCACATCGATATAAACCTGCTGATATTTTTCCGGGCGCTTCATTCCGAGTCTTGTAGTTGCCTCCTGCTCGATCTTAGAAAGGTCTATGCTCTGTTCAAGCTCGTACGTTTTCTGCGATGTTACAGACTCCTGAAATTTATATTCCGATCTCACCGTTTCAAGCTCCGAAACAGTTTCATTCACTTCAACGAACTGTATTATCATAAATATAGCCGACGCGGCAAGAATTATGACCGACAGAAGCTTCTGCGTGTAGCTTATTTTATTCTTATTTCCTGTATTTGTCTTAGGCTTAGCTTTTCTCTCCACTTTTTCCTGATTTTTAGGGACCTTATCCTGAACGTAATCATACTTATATGCCAGATTTCCGTATGTCACTTTTAATCTCCTCTTTCTAACCGTCATTGACCTGTCTTACAGTCAACGTTATCTGTACCAACTCTTAATACATACCCTTCCGCCGGGTATGCTCAAATATCCCTCAATAATATTATAGCTTTCTCGCCGCTCTTAGCTTGGCGCTCTTAGAGCGCGAATTTTCTTCAAGCTCTCTTTCAGACGGCAAAACAGGCTTTCTCGTCAAAATCTTTACAACAGGCTTTTTTCCGCACACGCATACGGGAAAATCCTTCGGGCATGTGCAGCCCTGCGCCAGTTTTGAAAATGTCTGCTTTACGATCCTGTCCTCAAGCGAATGGAATGTTATAACGCTCAGCACTCCGCCCGGCTTTATCACATCGATAAAATCACGCACAGCCTGCTCAAGTATCCTCAGCTCGCCGTTTACCTCGATCCTTATCGCCTGAAAAACGCGCTTCGCCGGATGACCGCCGTCCATTCTCGCCTTTTTCGGGATCGCCGCCTTTATTATATCGGCAAGCTCTCCTGTCGTTTCTATATTTCTTTCTTTTCTTCTCTCAGCAATAAACTGCGCTATACGCTTTGACCATTTCTCCTCGCCATATTCATAGAATATCGATGTCAGCTTTTCCTCACTGTAGCCTTTTACAACATCATAAGCAGAGATACCCTCATCTCTGTTCATGCGCATATCAAGCGGCGCGTCATGCATATATGAAAAGCCGCGCTCCGCATTGTCAAGCTGATACGAGCTTACGCCCAGATCAAGAACAGCGCCGTCTATCTCATCTATTCCCAGCTCAAACAATATCGATCTTATCTCGCTGAAATTTCTGTTTACAGTTATAAGTCTTTCGCCGAACGGTTCAAGACGCTTTTGCGCCGCGGCGACAGCTTCCTTATCTTGGTCTATTCCTATGAGCTTTCCCGCTCCGCGCGAAAGTATCTCATACGAATGGCCTCCGCCGCCCATCGTGCCATCGGCATAAATGCCGCCTTCTCTTATATCGAGAGCGTCAACGCTTTCCTTAAGCAGCACCGAATAATGCTTAAATTCCATAGATCATACTCCGTTAAATATTAAGATTATATTTGAGGATCCCATCCATCATGATGCTCTCTGAAAGCTTGCTCTGATATTCCTCCCAGCGCTTCGCATCCCAGATCTCAAGTCTTGTGTTTGCACCGACAAGGACAACTTCCTTGCCTAATCCGGCAAAATCTATCAGACGTTTTGCGATCGGGATCCTTCCCTGCTTATCCACCGTGACCGATGTCGCCTTACCAAAAAACAGGCGCACAAAAGCCGCCGCGTTGTAATCTGTCGCTGTAGGGAGCTGATTGACCTTTTCAGCCACCTTGTTCCACTCATCCTCTGTATACAAATGCAGGCAGCGTTCAGAAGTCGACTGAGTAATATACACGGTATCCGTCACCGCGTCTCTGAGCTTTGACGGAAGAATTATTCTGCCGCGCTCATCGAGCTGTCGCTCGTATTCGTCAACGAATGCAGCCATGTATATCACCACCTATCCACTGTACACGCATACGCATTATAAATAATGCCTGATCGATCTGATTCATACGGGGCGCAAACTATGTAAAATTTGTAAAATTTGTAACATTGCACCACACGGAGTATTTTTACACCAAATTTACTCCCATTTGCTCCATTTTGCTCCCCTATGATTCTATTGTACACCAAAACATTGAAAAACGCAAGAGTTTTTTTAACTGTTTTTTGAAATATTGGTGTGTTTTCTGCTTTTTTTCCAAAAATTACATATTCCCCTTGTAAAACGCGAAAAAATGGGGTATAATTATGTTGCTCTTTGAAAAAAATCATTGGAATATTTGGTAATATTAAATTATCATCGCACTATATATTGTGCATGTTTCAATTATAACACATTTTTTTCAGTTTGTATACACTTTTATGTAAAAAATATTTCAGAACGATTACAAAATTATCATTTTGATTACAGATGAATTGGAGGATTTGCACATATGACCGATATGACCGAAAATATCACGGAAATATTAGCAAAAGAGCTTGACATAAAGCTGTGGCAGGCAGAAAACACTATCGCGCTTATAGATGACGGAAACACTATCCCGTTTATAGCGAGATACAGAAAAGAAGCGACAGGCTCGCTCGATGATGTGACGCTTCGAGAGTTTGAAAAGAGGCTTACATATCTGAGAAATCTCGCCGAAAAGCGAGAGGATATAATAGAGCTTATAGACAAGCAGGGAAAACTCACAGATGAGATAAGATCTGCCATATATGATGCGTCTACTCTCGCCGAGCTTGATGATATATACAGACCGTATAAACAGAAAAAGAGAACGCGCGCATCAGCCGCGAGAGAAAAAGGACTTGAACCGCTCGCTGTAGCTATATTTAAGCAGGATAATTCAATAAGCTCTGTCGAGAAAGAGGCGGAGATGTATATTAATGAAGAAAAAGGCGTTATGACGGCTGATGACGCCATAGCCGGAGCTATGGACATAATCGCAGAGGAGATAAGCGATAACGCGGATCTCAGAAAAAAGCTCCGCACGATGACATACGAAAATGGTGTTATCTCATCAAAGGCTTCAAAGGACGAGGACAGCGTATATTCACAATACTACGAATACGCCGAAAGCATATCAAAGATACCTCCGCATCGTCTGCTCGCCCTAAACCGCGGCGAAAAAGAGGGGTTCCTCACAGTTAAGCTCAACGCTGATGATGATATGATGATACGATATCTTATAAGAAACACAACACCAAAGCGCGGCAGCAGCACGACAAAATATGTGGAGCTTGCGGCTGAGGATTCATACAAGCGTCTTATCGCTCCATCACTCGCCACGGAAATACGAAACCTCGCCACCGAAAGCGCTGAGGACAGCTCAATATCAGTATTCAGCAAAAATCTAAACGGACTTCTTATGCAGCCGCCTGTAAAGGGCAAGGTCGTTATGGGAGTTGATCCCGGATACAGAACAGGCTGCAAGATCGCGGTCGTTGACGGAACGGGAAAGGTGCTTGACACAGGCGTTGTATATATGACACTTCCGAGCCATGACGCCGAAAAGGCTAAGTCCATACTTAAAAATAGGATACTGCGTTACAACGTGGATATCGTATCTATAGGCAACGGAACAGCATCAAAGGAATCTGAAATAGTTGTGGCAGAGCTTCTCAAAACGCTTGACAGAAAGGTGCTTTACGCTATGACAAATGAGGCGGGTGCAAGCGTGTACAGCGCGTCACAGCTCGCCTCGGAGGAATTTCCCGAATATGACGTAGCGCTGCGCAGCGCCGTTTCAATAGCGCGCCGTCTTCAGGATCCGCTTGCGGAGCTTGTAAAAATAGATCCTAAATCGATCGGCGTAGGTCAGTATCAGCACGATATGAACCAGAAAAAACTTGGCGAGGCGCTAAACGGAGTTGTAGAGGACTGCGTTAATAATGTTGGCGTTGACCTTAACACAGCGTCTCCGTCGCTCCTCTCTTATGTTTCGGGCATAAATAAAACAGTCGCAAAAAACATAACATTATATAGAGAAGAAAACGGCAAATTCCAGACTCGTAAACAGCTTATGAAAGTGCCGAAGCTCGGAGCGAAAGCATTTCTCCAGTGCGCCGGATTTCTGCGCATATCAGACGGCAGCAATTTTCTTGACAACACATCTGTTCACCCCGAAAGCTACAAGGCAGCCGAGGCGATGCTTGAAAAGCTCGGCTACAGTCAGGACGATGTTGTAAACGGCAATATACGTGATATAAAATCAAAGCTAAAAAGCTATGGACTCGACAAGCTGAGCGAGGAGCTTGAAACAGGCTCTATCACTCTTTCCGATATCGCTGACAGCCTTTTAAAACCGGGACGCGATCCGCGAGATGAGATGCCTGAGCCTGTGCTCCGCTCCGATATATTATCGATGGACGATCTCAAACCAGACATGGTGCTTGACGGCGTTGTAAGAAATGTTATAGATTTCGGAGCGTTCGTTGATATAGGCGTTCATCAGGACGGGCTTGTTCATATATCGCAGATATGCGACAGATATATAAAGCACCCGACAGACGTTCTTTCAGTCGGCGACAACGTCAAGGTAAAGGTAATGGAAGTTGACAGCAAACGGAAACGTATTTCCCTTACGATGAAAAATATTTAAAACGCGCTGACAAAAAAAATCAGGAGGTGATGAGCATGAGCAATCATGTTTGTTTTCCGCATCTTGGGATCGATCTCATTATCGACCCTGTTGCATTTCATATCGGCAGCAAGCCGATCTACTGGTACGCGCTTATAATTCTTTTCGGTTTTCTGTGCGGCTTAGCGCTTGCCGCATATAGATCAGAAAAGCGCGGTCTTAAATCAGAATATGTCTGGGATATAGCTATACTCGGCATACTCGTTGGAATTGTATGCGCGCGCATCTACTATGTTTTGTTCGCGCTTGATGAATTCAAGGATAACTTTCTCGATGTTTTCAAGGTCTGGGAGGGGGGACTCGCGATATACGGCGGTATAATAGGCGCCGTGATCTCAACAACGCTCTACTGCCGATGGAGAAAAATAAATGTACTTAACACGCTCGATGTCTGCTGTGTAGGTCTTCTGCTCGGTCAGGCAATAGGCAGATGGGGCAATTTCATGAACTGCGAGGTATATGGACTGCCGACTGATTTTTTCCTTGGTATGTCAATATCAGGTGCCGAACCGGTTCATCCGCTGTTTTTATACGAGAGCGTATGGAGCCTGATCGGCGTTGTGCTTATACTTATATTCAGAGATAAAAAGAAAAGGAACGGTCAGGTTTTTCTCGGATATCTTATATGGTATTCGACAGGCAGATTTTTCCTTGAGGGAATGAGAAATACTCATTATATATTATATATAATCCCTGACGTGCTGCCGGTATCTCAGTTTGTAGCGCTGCTCCTTATAGCCGCGTCTATAGCCGGATTTATTGCGATAACTATTTCTGATAAAGATGTGTTCAAACCGATACCACCTATCACAAAAACTCAAAAAGGAACAGAAGCAGAATAACTGCTTCTTATGCAACTAAAAAACACAGCGAATAAAAATCGCTGTGTTTTTTTATCAACCGTTTAATTCCTTATCGATCGCTTCTGCTGCGGCTTTACCTGCGCCCATTGCGAGGATAACTGTAGCAGCGCCTGTTACAACGTCACCGCCGGCATAAACCTTTGCCTTTGTTGTCTTTCCGACTTCATCAGCGATGATACAACCCTTCTTATTTGTTTCAAGGC
>CALXSW010000235.1 GCA_944391255.1 uncultured Clostridia bacterium
GAGGTAATAAAGAACAATTCAGAAAAATAAAGGAAAAATGGGGCGACAGCAAAATGCACAGACCATATAAAGCAAAAAGAACAAAGCGGGTAAGCCATTTTTCCGCACTATTTTGCTAAAGCCCCCGCGAGTCTGCTGCAAAAGGATCGAATTTTGCAGCAGACTCATAATATTTCCGGTTTTGGGAGATTTACAAAAATGATTCTGGGGATTTGCGACAACGATAATGATTGTCTGTTTCGTGAAAAAGAATTGCTTGAGGACGTTTTAAAAGAGCTTTGCATCGAATATGAGCTGCACTGCTTTGACTCTCCGTCTGATCTTGAAAAAAGCGATATCCGGTTTGATATCCTTTTTCTCGATGTTGAGATGGAATATATGAACGGCTTGCAGGCGGCTGAGCTGATACATAAAAAACACAGGCATACGCTTATATTTTTCGTCACAAACTATGAGGGCTACATGGACGAGGCTTTAAACAAGCACGCGTTCAGATTCTGGGTAAAACCGATAAACAGGCAGCGGCTGATATACGGAATAGAATCGGCTGTAAAAGAGATCAACGCCGCAAACACAAAACTTGATGTGACGATCGGTAAAAGGCCTGTTCGAATATCGATGAACGATATCATATATGTATGCGCGCAGAACAAAATAACGAGCGTGACGACTACAGACGGAAGTTTCGAGGTAAAGGAGCCATATAAAAATATATGCGCAAGACTAAACAAGGAATATTTCTTCCCCTCTCACGCAAGCTACTGCGTAAACTTGAACTACGTTGTAAAATACACTAATGACGAGGTCATATGCCGCAGCGGCGACAAGGAATATTCGATATTCATGTCAAAGCGTAAATACCGCGAATTCTCATCGAGATTTATCGAATGGATGGGTGAAAATATATGATCAATGATACATATTTTTTCTGGGGCGTCGTGACGGAATGTATAATATTTATATTCTATATGATATCCTCCTACATGCTAAAACGCGGCAAGGTGTTCTGCGTTCTGCTGTCGATAATACTATACGCAGCGCTCTGCCTGTGCGCCGTTGCTTCTGATCCTCTGCTGTTTTATATATGCTTTACGGCAGCCAATTTTATTATAATGACGTTATGCTGCGCCGTTGACAGGGATACATCGGCACGGCACAGCATTATTGTTACACTGATACTTCTCGCGTCAGAGCTTATAGTTGTATTTTCTGACAATGATATAAATATACAGCTGACATTTGGACAGAGCCTGAAATTCCTTATAAAAACGCGCATAATATACGCGCTCGGACTGCTCATAATGTACAGCCTATGCTCAAAGAAGATAATAGCTCTTGGCGGTATATCGCCGTTTAATGTTATTGTCCACTCTGTATCGGCAGCGATAATGGTCATAACCATAGAGGAGGCTTTCAACAGCCGGCCATATATCATGATATATATAATGCTCATCGCAATAAACATATCTGTTTTTGCGACAGGCGAATTTGCGGCGCTGAAAAATAAGGAGATACAGTCTGTAATAGACGCGAGTCAAAAGCATGAGTCGGAGCTGGAAAGCTACAAGCTGATGTATGAAAAATACGAAAAGACGCGCGTTATGCGTCATGATTTCAAGGAGCAGCTCTCAACTCTGCGCGACCTTATCGACAGTGACAGCGCCGAGGCTAAGCGGTATTTTGACAAGCTTGACTCAATATGCCGCGAGCTTGATTTCACCGAATACACAAATAACACGGTATTGAACATACTGCTTGACAGAAAGATACGGGAATGTCATGACAAGGGTATAAATCTGTATATAAGCTCAACAGGCGCAAAGCTTGATTTTCTTTCGGAATTTGACACAGTAGCGATTTTTTCAAATCTGATAAACAATGCCATGGAGAGCTGCATACAATCAACTGAAAAAAATATTTTTATTGATTTCGGTACAAAGAACGAGAATTTCACTGTTATAAAAATAGAAAACAACTGCGATGAGCCGCCAACTGCAAACGGCAGCTCACTGATCTCGAAAAAATCAGACAGCGAGATGCACGGACTTGGAATGAAAAGCGTTGAAACCGCGCTTAACAGCTATAACGGTGAAATAAACTGGAGCTACGACGCTGAACGGAAATTTTTCCGTATCACTGTTGTGTTTGCAAACCAAAATCTTAGGAGGGAAATTTTATGCGAAAAAGAATAGTATCCTGCTTTTTATGTATTGCTATGACTGCCGGATACGGCTTTTCAATACAAGCCGCAGACGGCCTGCCGGATAAGGGCGACAAGATAAACGGATTTACCGTTACTGACGTGAGAGAATTTGACCTTACAGGCGACGAGCTTATAACGTTTGAGCATGATAAGACGGGCGGCACTATAATATATATAGCGTCTGACGATATAGACAGAGCGTTTAATATATCGTTTAGAACTCCGCCGCAGGACGACACAGGACTCACTCATGTTTTTGAGCATTGAGCTCTTTCGGGAAGTGAAAAATACCCGTCAAGAACGCTGACATTTAATCTAATGAGCCAGAGCTATATAACATATATGAACGCGACAACAGCTAACGCCAACACGAGCTATATGATATCGTCGCTTTCAGATGAGCAGCTCTACAATCTCGCTGACTATTATTTAAGCGGAGTGTTTGACACACTGATCTACACCGACCCGTCTATAAAGGAGCGCGAAGCGTGGCACTACGAGCTTGAGTCGCCCGAGGACGAACTGACGCTTTCAGGCACGGTATACAGCGAAATGCAGGGCTACGGCAGTATCATAAACGCGGCGTATATAAACGCAAAGCGCGCTTTCTATCCGGGAAGTCCCGTTTCATACAACGCCGGCGGCGATCCTGAATTTATACCGGAGCTGCAAAACGAGGACATGATGGAGTATCACACTAAATATTACACTCCGTCAAACTGTCTGACAACGCTGTACGGCGATATAGATTATGAAAAATATCTCACGCTTTTTGACTCATATTTTTCGGAGTATGACAGGCAGGAT
>CALXSW010000236.1 GCA_944391255.1 uncultured Clostridia bacterium
ATCAGAATATCATCGTAATCAATAAACAAGCCCATTTCTACTATGGCAAAAGTCTGTTTCCTTTTCAGTTTTCGGGAACTTTCTTCGTACGAATTTAAACGATACTACATGAGCTAAGAATGTTATAGCCCATGAAACAGCGTATGAAAGATACAGCACCTCGCATGTGTGGAACTGAGGTATCTGGAATATTGTCGCGATCCATAAAAGACGAAGTCCGCATGCTCCGACCATAGAAACGACTGTAGGCAGCATAGAGGAACCCATACCTCTCAGTGATCCTACCATACAGTCCATCATGCCGCCAATAGCGTATACGCAGCAGATGTATTTTAATCTTAGATATCCGGCGTGGATAACCTCGGGTGAGTCGGAGTAAAGGCTCAGAAGCGGATGGTAGAATACGAACATCGTGATCCCGAGTATAAGTCCGGTAAGTGCTTCGCATGCGAGAGTAGTAAACAATATCTTGTTTATTCTTGAGAACTTTCCGGCTCCGAGATTCTGACCTGTAAATGTGAGCGCTGTCTGGCAGAACGAGTTCATCGCTACCCATACAAAGCCTTCTATATTTGCAGCAGCGGCGTTTCCGGCTACGACGATAGCGCCGAATGAATTTATAGATGATTGTATAACTACGTTTGAAAGCGAGAAGACCATGCCCTGTATACCGGCAGGCAGACCTATGCGGAGTATTCTTATAAGAGTCTGCTTATCGGGGCGCAGCTCCTTTATTGAAGGTCTAAACACCTCATCTTCATCATGAACAAGCGCGCGTATTATAAGTAAGGCGGATATAGTCTGTGAAATGATCGTAGCGAGAGCAACGCCAAAAACGTCCATCTTAAAGCATATTACAAATAAAAGGTTCAGTATCACATTTACAACGCCGGAAATAACGAGATAATAGAGCGGTCGCTTTGTATCACCCTTCGCGCGCATTATCGCGCTTCCGAAATTGTATACCATTATAGCTGGCGAACCGGCGAAATAGACTCTGAGATATGTTGCTGAAAGATCTATGACCTCCGGCGGAGTAGACATAAGAGTCAGTATCTGCTTTGCAAATAATATTCCTATCACGGCGAGAATAACGCCTGATATTACGCCGAGAGAAATCGACGTATGCAGAGTTTTTCTGAGCTGTCTGCGTCTGCCGGCTCCGATGTGCTGAGCTACAAGAACGTTAGTGGCGGTAGCCATTCCCATGAAAAGATTTGTAAGGAGATTTATAAGAGATGTATTTGAACCAACGGCAGCCAAAGAACTTTCACCGGCAAATTTTCCCACAACTACGACGTCCGCAGCGTTAAAAAGAAGCTGAAGAACGGACGACAGCATGAGCGGTATGGCAAAAAGCATCACTGCCGGAAGAAGTTTTCCTTCAAGTATATTTATTTTGTTTTTGGAGAACATTAAAAATCATATCCTTTCATAATTCAGAGTAACTACATCATATTTTATATATGTATTATTTACCAATGAGTAATTATAGCACCAATGGAAATAACTGTCAATGATTTTAATAACAAAAAATTAATAATTAAAAAAAACACTTGAAAAAAACTGTTTTTTGGTGTATAATGATTATATACATTCAGATTAGTTTCATAGGCTTGATATTCGGAGGAAAAAAAGATGATAAGTAAAGCATTTCAAAATATAGTAACACAGATGGGGGAGGTTTTTCCGAAAAGATTTGGTATAGCAGATTCACATGGTCTGGTGCTCGCATATAACGGAACGGAACCAAGCGAGGACATTGTTGAGGATCTGGTGAACGCCGTATCGCACAGCGAAAAGCTTTTATTTAAGGACGGATTCACAATAAGAACATTGTCAAATAATCCATATTCGGAATATATCGTCTATGTTGAGGGCACAGATGAAATATCAAAATACTGCTGCAACGCTGTGGCGGTAGCTGCGAATAATGTGCGCCATTATTATGATGAGAAATATGACAAGACGAATTTTATGCAGAATATAATTTTCGATAATCTGATATCTTTCGACCTCCATCAGAAAGCAAGAGAGCTTCATGTTGACTGTGAGGTTCCAAGAGCTGTAATTTACATCAAGGTCATGAACGGCGCGGAGAACACGGTATATGAAGTAATAAGAAATATGTATCCGGACAAGGAACGTGACTTTGTTATACGCATAGATACAAGCAATATAGTTCTTATTAAAGAATTAAAGGATAAGGTTTCATCTGAAGAACTTGAAGCCATAGCTCAGCAGATACTTGACACTGTAAACGGAGAAAGCCAGCACCAGGCGGTGATAGGTCTTTCAACTGTCGCTTCAAATATAGATGAGCTCAATAACTCTTATAAGGAAGCTCAGATAGCGATGGAAGTCGGCAAAGTATTTGAGGAAGAAAAGAATATTTTAAGCTATGATAAGCTCGGTATAGGAAGACTTATATATCAGCTTCCTATAAAGCTCTGCGAACTTTTCCTTCAGGAAGTATTCCAGAAAGGCGATATAACATCGCTTGACGAGGAAACGATTCTCACTATAAACAAATTCTTTGAGAATGACCTGAATGTAAGTGAAACATCAAGACAGCTTTTTGTACACAGAAATACTCTTGTATATCGTCTTGAAAAAATTTATAAGCTCACAGGACTTGATCTGAGGAAATTCGATCAGGCTATCGTCTTTAAAGTGGCAATGATGGTACATAAGTATCTTCTTTCAAGCCCTATGAAGATATGACGCAAAATCTGATCTTTACGGATCTTGTTATTTCGTATTAAGCGGATTCGGACATGATCAGGCTTTAATAATTACGAGGGGGCATATTTATGCTCCCTTAAATAGTTTATAGAGGTGTTAATATTGGATCAAAGAAAAAGAACGTTTATTACTATAGTAACGACAGCGGCTGTAACATTTGGTATCACAGCTACAATATTTTCCGTTGCCGAAACATCAGGCAGCGGATTTGGCACAGCTAAAAACGGACTTCAGTCGAAACTAAACACGGTCAATTCATATCTGAAAAATAATTATCTATATGATGACTATGATATTTCAGCGATGGAGGAGATGGCTGTTAAGGGATATGTAGAAGGGTTGAATGAACCGTATACACATTATTATACAGCTGAGGAGTTTGAGGAGTATATAAGCGCTGTTGAAGACAGCTATGTCGGTATAGGAGTTGTGATCTCTATCGATGAGGAAGCGGGAAAAATAATTGTTGTCGCGCCTGTAGAGAATTCTCCGGCATACATGGCAGGAATACTTCCCGGCGACTATATCCTTGAGGTTGACGGAACGCCATATTCAGCTGAAGAGATGAATGAATGTGTGTCCGCGATAAAGTCGGGCAAGGAAGGAACGAATGTAAATATAAAAATTGAGCGCGGCGGTCAAACGATGGATATAAATGTGGAGCGCCGTGAAATATTAAACGAATCAGTCGATTCTAAAATGCTCGATAATAATATAGGCTATGTGAGAATAACCGCATTCAATACAAGTGATGACAAGTCATCGGAAACGACGTATACTGAATTTGTATCGGCTGTAGAGGAGCTTAAATCACAGGGAATGCAGAAAATGATAATCGATCTGCGAGATAATCCGGGCGGCGTTCTCGACGTTGTATGCGATATTGCTGACTATCTGCTTCCGGAGGGAATAATAACATACACGGAAACGAAAGACGGAAAGCGTGAGGAATACCGTTCTGACGCTTCAGAATACAATATTCCTATGGCGGTAATTATAAATAAAAACAGCGCGAGCGCGTCAGAGATATTGACAGGCGCGTTAAAGGACTACGACCGCGCTGAGATAATAGGTGAAACAAGTTACGGAAAAGGGATCGTGCAGAGTGTCTATCCGTTTATGGATGGCAGCGGCATGTCAATGACTATAGCAAAGTACTATTCACCTAACGGCATTTGCATCCATGGAGTAGGCATAGAGCCTGATTATGCCGTATCGCTTGATGAAAAATATGCGGGCTATTACGCTTCTTCCGTTCCGGAGGAGGACGATACTCAGCTTAAAAAGGCTGTTGAGGTTTTATCGGCAAACTAATAACCAAAGAGGAGCGAATAATTGAATGGCAGTAAGCAGAAGAATGTGGGAAAATCAACAGCAGAGGAAACGACAGGAGAGAATGAGAAAGGCGAGATTGCGCAGAAACTGCACTCTTGCCGTTCTCGTATCGGTTGCGGCGATAGTGGTCGTGATATCGGCGGTGCGCTGCTCATCATCTGACAGCGATGTGGCGAATAATGTGAACACTGCAAACACTGTAAATACGGCTGTTCCGACGATGGCTGCGGCGAATGCTTCAACGGCGCCGTTAGATCCGACAGCGACAGCGGCAACAGATATAAAGCTGTCCGAAACATATTATAAAGATGCTGTATTTATAGGTAATTCACTTGCTGACGGAATAAGTCTGTACGGTGTTCTTCCGGAGTGCAGCGTTTATGCGAAAATAGGTCTTTCTATAAAAGACGTGTATTCAACGGCGGCTAATAATGACACGGTAGCTATAATCGATCAGCTCAAAAGTAAGAAATATGCAAAGGTATTTCTCGCTTTTGGAGAGAGCGAGCTTATGTCGGGTGAAGTATCTGATTTTATAGCAGATTATGAAAAGCTTATAGATACGGTAAAGAGCAGTCAGTCGAGCGCGCGGATATATGTGATGGCTATTCCGCCTATATCGCAGTCAGCCTCGAGTAAGTATGGGATAACGCTGAACAGATTGAAAAGCTTTAATTCAGCTATAAAGGAGCTTGCGTCATCGCTAAGCGTATATTATTGTGATTGCTATACGGCGCTTGCAAATGAAGGCGGATATCTTGATGAGAATGTGTCATCAGACGGAATAAATCTTAATAAGAGTACATATCTGGAGATGCTTGATTATATTTCCGATAATTCATATATACCCGGAGAAGACGGAGAGGGTACAGCTGACACATCTGAAGATGATGAGGATTCAGATGAAAGCTCAAATAAAACCGGAAGCAGTAACAGTACAGATGATGATGAAGATTCATCAGGCAGCAGCTCATCAAAGAAGAGCAGTTCAGATGAAAGCGATGACGAGGATGATGAGGACAGTTCAAGCAGCAAATCAACGCCGCGTCCTACAGTAAATGTATTAAAGGATTCATACACGAGCAGCTCATCATCAAGCAGCTCATCGGGCAGTTCGTCATCGTCAAAAAACAGTAGATGAAACAGGAGTATATAAAAATGAAGAAAATACTATGCACGATGCTTGTTTCGGTCATAGCTCTTGTATTGGCAGCATGCGGCAAAATTGATGGAATAGTCCAGACAGAATTTGCAAAAATAATCAATGAACGCGTAAGCTTTACAGAACCGCTTACAAGAATAAACGATTCGTCAGTTCAGAAACGCTATTTTATTAATGCCGGTGAATATTCAGAGATAACAGCGTATGTAGGAACAAATGCAACTACAGATGAATTTGTGATAGTTAAAACGGATAATACGGATAATATCGTAAGCAAGCTTTCAAATTATCTGACTCAGGTAAACAGCACATACTCATCATACAGACCGGAGGAAGCGGCAAAAGTGCTTTCGCCGGTGTTTAAGGTATATAAAGATACTGTAGTGCTTATCGTCACAAATGATACGGCGAATGCGGAGGCTGTTTTTGACGGATATTTAAATGGTGAGATACTCCCTTAATATATAAAGGAGGAGATTTTATCATGAAGGTTACATATTGCAGAGAGTGCAATCATATCTATTATTCAAACCGTGTCGGGCATTATTGCAGAAAATGCGGAGCGCTTCTCGTAGAAGCGGGCGGCAGCTTTTCGGAGATATCCGAAATGAACATAAACGAGCGATACAAGCTCGCGTATGAGCTTTCAAACGGAAGGGTATCAGATAAATAGATTGTGCAATTGTGACATATAAATCTATTTTATCGAAAAACTACTTGAAAAAAATTACTAAAGATGATATAATAAATTTAATAAGCTTGGAGGATTTATGGGATTGATCGGCAATGACTGGGACGAGCTTTTAAAAAGTGAATTTGAAAAGGATTATTATAAAAAGCTCAGTGATTTCCTTGAAACGGAATATGATTCATATAAGATACATCCGGATCGGAACGATATATTCAATGCGCTTAAATGGACATCGTATAAGGATACAAAGATCGTAATACTCGGTCAGGATCCATATCACGGGGAAAATCAGGCGCATGGTCTCGCGTTTTCTGTAAGAAAAGGCGTGCAGATACCGCCGTCGCTCGAAAATATCTATAAGGAGCTTAAAGATGAGCTGGGATGCTATATCCCTGATAACGGGTATCTTGAGAAATGGGCGCGTCAGGGTGTTCTGCTTTTGAACGCGTCACTCACTGTGCGTGACGGAGCCGCAAACTCTCACAGAAAAAAAGGTTGGGAGATATTCACAAACCATATTGTAGAGCTTCTAAACGACAGGGAGGATCCTGTTATATTTATGCTCTGGGGAAACAATGCAAAGGAAAAGATGAATATAATAAAAAATGAGCAGCATGTCATACTTACAGCCGCTCATCCAAGCCCTCTGTCTGCTTTGCGCGGATTTATGGGCTGCGGACATTTCAGAATGGCAAACAAGATACTGACAAGGGAAGGAAAAACGCCTATTGACTGGCAGATAGAAAATATAAGTGGATAAGTATATATTTGGTATAACAGGCGGAAGCGGAGCTGGAAAATCGACTGTGAGCAGGAAATTCCGTGAATTGGGAGTGTTTGTTTCAGATGCCGATATGGCGGCGAGAGCTGTTGTGAGCAAGGGTTCAGCGTGTCTTGATGAGATACGGCTTAGCTTTGGCGATGAGGTGATTCTTGATAACGGTGAGCTTGACAGAAAGCGTCTGGGGCAGATAGTATTTTCCGATAAGAATAAGCTGGAATTATTAAATAATATAACGCATAAATATATTAAAGAGTATATCGAAAAAGAGATAAATAGTTCTGACAGTGATATCTGCGCTGTAGATGGAGCTGTCATAATCGGAAGTCCTGTCATGGAGCTGTGTTCCTCTATGGTGGTCGTAACGGCAGATGAAGATGTGAGAATTAACAGGATAATGCTGAGGGACGGCATAGACAGAAAATATGCGTCAGACAGGATACGCTCACAAAAGGACGATAAATTTTATTTATCGCACGCTGACTATATCGTAGAGAATAATGGCGAAGATCAGGAATTGGGAGTGAAAATTGAGCGAATATACAGTAAAATCAAGGATGCGAAAAAGGCGGAATGCCAGAAAGAAAAAACGACGGCAGAGATTGGCGCGGACACTGGCGTTCTTAGTTGTAATGGCTGCGATAATATTTCTTGTTCTGACGGGACTCAGGATAGGAAAGGAAGCGAGCATTAAGATCCGTTATCCTGTCGAATACAGCAATTATATAGTGAAGTATGCAAAAAAGAATGATCTTGATCCATATCTTGTAATAGGAGTTATAAAGCAGGAGAGCAATTTTATAGCCGATGCAAGATCGCCGTACGCGGGAGGACTTATGCAGCTTACCGAGGAAACGGCGGCTGACTGCGCGGCAAAAATGGGACTTGATAATTACAACTATATGGATCCGGAAACCAATATAAGCATGGGTTGTTTCTTTCTTAGCGAGCTTATAGAAAAATATGAGTATGTAGATACAGCGCTTGCGGCATATAATGCCGGAATGGGAAATGTGGACACATGGCTTAAAAATCCGGAATACAGTACTGACGGGGAAACACTTGTATATATACCGTTTCCGGAAACGCGTCATTATGTGCAGAAGATACACCAGCATATAGATGCATACAAGGAGTACAAGGTTTTTGAAACATAAACGGCAATGCCGTTAAGATAAAAAAAGAAAAGAGGTTGATTTTTATGAGTAGGGTTATAACAATCGGAAGACAGTACGGAAGCGCTGGTCACGATATCGGTGAAATGATAGCTGAAGAGCTTGGTTATAAGTTCTATGATAAGAACCTGGTTGAGATGGCAGCAAAGAAATCAGATCTTTCACCGGAAGCGATAAAGCATGTAGATGAAAAGGCGTCATCAAGCTTGCTTTATTCACTTTCAAGCGGCAGCTATTCTTTGAGAGGTATGCCGGGACCGCTTTACTACGAGATGCCGATAAACGATAAATTGTTTATAACGCAGTCTGAAGTAATAAAAAGCGCGGCAGCTGAAGGCAACTGCGTAATAGTCGGCAGATGCGCGGACTATGTGCTTGAGGACTGCAAGAACGTCGATCTTCTGAACGTGTTTATATACGGCGAGTTGAGCTATAGAGTAGGCCGCGTGATGGAGGCTTATGGCATAACTCAGAAGCAGGCGAAGGACAGAGTTGTAAAGACTGACAAACAGCGTAAGACATATTATAACTATTATTCAAACCGTGAGTGGGGAGTTATGTCAAACTATGATATGTGTCTTAACACTGGTGTGCTGGGAATAGAGAACTCGGCTAAAATAATTATAAATTACATAAAAGGATTGGAAAAGTAAATATGGTGATAGAAATCATAAAATCGATTATACTGGGAATAGTTGAAGGTATTACAGAATGGCTCCCTGTGAGCTCGACAGGACATATGATCCTTGTGAATGAGTTTATCAATAATGAGGGAACGTTCACATCGAGCGATCTGTATTTGTATGTTATTCAATTCGGCGCAATACTCGCTGTTGTGACGACTTTCTTCGGAAAGCTTAATCCGTTTGCACCGTCAAAGACGAAGCAGGAGAAGGCGGACACATGGCAGATGTGGTTCAAGGTCATTGTTGCATGTATACCGGCGGCAGTTATAGGTCTGGCACTTGACAGATTTATGGAAAGCTGGGAGTGCTGGGAGGTCGTATCCGCGGCGCTTATAATATACGGTATCGCATTCATAATAGTTGAGCGGTTCAACAAAAAGACAAAGATCAGAAGCATGAAGGATATGACATATAAGACAGCGTTTCTTATAGGAATGTTTCAGGTTCTTTCTATCGTTCCCGGTACATCGCGTTCGGGATCAACTATTCTGGGCGGAATGATAGTCGGATGTTCAAGAGAGATAGCGGCGGAATTTTCGTTTTTCCTTGCCATACCTGTAATGGTAGGCGTGAGTCTGCTGAAGATAACTAAGTTTATAATGGAAGGCAGCATTATGTCAGGCGGAGATCTTGCGGTACTGCTTACAGGAATGGTTGTTGCTTATCTCGTATCATTAGCGTCTATCAATTTCCTGATGAGCTTTGTAAGAAAACATAAGTTCACTTCATTCGGATGGTATAGAATAGTGCTTGGAATATTGGTTATCGCGTATTTTATGATTACGGCTTTTTAATAAAATATAAAGAGGCTGTGCAAATTCAAACGAGTTTGCACAGCCTCTTTTGGGTTTTATAGGTTTTTTAGTATCGTTTATGTAGGGGAGCCTTTATGGCTCCCTGTCGTGTATAAAGAGATTTAAGAGGAGAGATAATAGATTCAGATTATTTTACGATTACGAGTTCCTTTACTTCGTCTTCATAAATTCTGATGAAAAGTCTGTTGTTTTCGTCTTCGTCGTATGCTGATACGTCAGCAAAGTCGGCTTTTACGATATTGTTCTTTGACTTTGTTGTATCTACGCTGTATACATTTACGTCTGAAGAAACCTTATAGTTTACAGCGCTTCCTCCGTTTACAGTCACATTTACAGAGTCTGTGAATTTCTTTGTTACCTTACCGTATACTGTCACGAGATCGCCCTCAGGTTCAGCTGTGAATTCAGTTTCGTTTTCTGATGCGTCAAACAGTACTCTTATGCCGGCGATCTTGTTATCAGAATCTGTCTTGTACTGGATTATATCTCCGGCTGCAAGCTTTTTGCCGTCGTCTTTAACGAGTGTCTCATTGTCTACAGCGTATATAACTGTTTCCTTGCCGTCAACAAGCGCTGTGAGGATATCTACCTCATTGTCCTCGCTATCCTTACCGTCAGCGATGCTCTTTACTACTGCGATGCTTGAGTTAGCGTTTGGCTTAAAAGCTGTGTCTGTGAGGACTACTACAGACGCTTCGTAGCTTTCGCTCAGGTCATATACATATCCTGAATACTTCTGGTTGTTTTCAAATACAGTCTTATCTGAAATTCTGATATTGTTTATATCGCTTACGTCAAACACGATAGTTTTGTCTGTTATTCTCACGTTGTCGAGCTTACTTGTTGATGTCTGATAAACAGAGTCAGTCAATACAGCGTTAAGAGTAAATTTATCAGTATTCGGAGTGCCTGATTCGCTGTTGTCGTCAGCTGTGTTGATCTCTGTAACTATGCCTGATGAGTTCTTTGAATACGTTATAAGCTGTCTGTTTTCAGCGCCTGTAAGCTTCTTGAGAACCTCATCGTCAGTAGTTGTTGTGCCGTTGAATCTTATTTTGTCAGCGAGCTTAAGAGCTGCTGAATCACCGTTCTTATCAGTTATCTTAATCATAACGTTATCTCCGCTCTCTGTAGCGTATGCGTTTGTGAGATATGCGTATGAGTCAGTAACAGTTGAAGCAGACTTGACAGCTGCTATATCTCCGTTTATATCAAGGCAGAATTCAGCGTTCAGACCAAGAGTTATAGCGTCCTCGCAGCCAACAGCCTTCTTATAAAGCTTATCGCCTATAGTGTATCCGTCGCTGCCTATAGCATTTACCTTACCGCTTACAACATTTCTCACTACCTGTATTTCGGCGAGCTTTTTGTCAAGGCTTGTGATTACAGAAAGCACGTCCCATTCCTTAAGATCTGATATTTTAAGCTCATTAAGTCCGTTATAAATAGTGTAGTCCACATCTTCAAGTCTGAGTGAAGTTCCGTCTTTGCCGACGATCTTTTCATTTGATACGTGGTCTACGACATGGTTCTTGTATTCTGTAACAAATACTATATCGTATTCAGAATTATTGTCAGTGTCGAGCAAAGTCATATATTCTGACTTATCAGCTATATTTATAAGATCAAGAGAAAAATCAGTGCTCTTATTGTTGTATATAAGCTGAGCATCGGCTGAGATCACAGCAGTTGAGACCTTTGATGACTTTTCATCTATATAATACTCGATCGCATTATTTGAATTTTTTGTTGTGAGCTTAGAGAACAGAGAATTTGAAATATTAAGAGTCTTATTCTTCTCGCTCAGCGGCATAGCAAGAATTATTTCTCTCTCGCCTGACTTTGTCTTTTTAGCGTATGCTGTTACGTTATATCCGAGCAGATTTGATGCCGGATATGAAAGAAGATAATCATTTTTATCTATTCTTATTCTTCCGTTAGTCACACTGTCATAGCCTGAAAGCGCTGTTTCGTCTGTGGCAGTGATCTGACCTGTGATCTTGTCTGTTTCAAGATTGTCTGAAAGAAGAGTTTTGTCAGTTACTTCATATCTCACGCTTGAGCCATAGCTTACCTGTTCCATCTTGTATGTTTCAAGTGTATTGTAAGTGAGAATGGCAACGTTTCCTCTTGATATCTCGTCTTCGGCCTTACCCTGAACATTTTTTGTCATCTTATTTTCATTCGCTACAGTGATATAGCCTGAAGGATATCCACCCTTATTAGCTGCTGACGGAGCATATCCGGCAGCGCGAACCATGATCGCAACCGCTTCACGGTAAGTTATTTTGTCATTCGGTCTGAACTTTCCATCGCCGTCACCCTCGATAAGTCCCAATGAGGTTGCTACATGGATAAAACCGTTTGCCCAGTGATCCT
>CALXSW010000237.1 GCA_944391255.1 uncultured Clostridia bacterium
TATTTAATAGGTATGAACGCAAAATAATGATGAGAGAGAATGGGAGGAAACATACATGAAGAAAATTGCTATATTTGCCGCAGCGATATGCTGCACCGCAGCAGCAAGCTGCACGACACTGACCTCAGCTTATGCTTCCGATGCCGATATCATAAAATTTACGCACCAAAATATAGCAGGAAGTCAGACCTGCTACAGCGGTGATGAGCTTCTCGAAAAGGATATCACAGATATCCCAGACGTATATTTTGGCATGAGGATAAACAAGCCTATATTCAGAGTATATCTAAAATCTGACACCGCAGAGATAAAAACGATAAAAATAGAACAGTACAGTAAAAAAGACAAGCTGCTTTCAGCGATCGAAAAATCAGTTGACTTTTCTTCTGGAAATGAACAGTCAATTGAATTCGAGCATGTCAGAAATGCTGAATACATAAGAGTATATGAAAACGGGGAATATATAGGAGGACTTGGAGATAACAGCGCGACCGATACTCTCACACTCACCGAATACCCCGATGACTACGAAATATATCAGCGCGGTGATGATAATACAGCAACTGTTTTATTTTCAGGAAAGACTGAGCTGATACCGGCAACCAGACAGGTAGAGGTCAGCGAAGACGGAACAGTGTACGCCGCTGTCAGCGACTGTACCTTGTATGCCGCATCTTACAGCGGTGACATTTTGACAGGACTTGAAGCTGTGCCTCTAACAAATGGCATAGCTAAGCTTGAATCTCCTACGCTCGGAATGAAGCTGATGTTCTGGGATACTCAAAATAATATGAAACCGCTTATAAACGCTTGGACATTAGACAGTTTCTTAAACGATGACAACCTAATAACTCTTACTGTCAACGATAAAAGCTATGAAACAATAGCTGATCAAAATGGTAATTTCAGCTTTGACATAAAGCTTGAACCTGGTATATACAATGCTGTTTTAAGCTGCAATAACGTCACACGTGAATTTAAGAACTTCGGTGTAGGCGATATATGGGTGGCAGCCGGTCAGTCTAACATGACAGACATGGGCGCTATAACATCAGGATATGATTATCAAACAGAAGATCCTATACCGGACGATGTTCATATAATATATCCTGAAGATGTAACATGGCAAAAAATGACTCACCCTGCCGGAGAAGGACGTTTTTTCAAATTCGGCATACGAACATCGCCTGTAACTTCTTTTGCGCGTGAGCTTAACGAGGAACTCAATATACCTATAGGTATAGTACAGTCATCAGTCGGAGGCACAAATATATTCCAGTGGGCAGAAGGTGTAAAGCCTGGCGATGATAATGACGGATATCTCATTAATGCTATGAAAGCATGCTTTGACAATAAAGCATCAAATGATATTGCCGGTATAATATGGTATCAGGGCTGTAATGATGCAATGAACGAAAATTACGCCTACAATTATGAGTATTTATGCGATACCTTATTTGGTCAGATGCGCGATTTCTTTGGTGATGATGTTCCTATCATAACGACGCAGATAAATGACGCAAATCAGGATTCCACCTCGCAGCTCGGATACTATGACGCTTGGAGCTATGTTAAGGATGTCCAGAGAACATACGCTGAAACTCATGACAATGTGTATGTCACAGGCACAGGAGCATATGACCTTGGCGATACGATACATAACAGCGCAAAATCTAATCTTTCTGTAGGCGGCGCATGGGCTAAGATGGCTCTTAATAAAGTATACGGCAAAACAGATGTTGTATGTGAGCATCCTACAATTGACACGGCTGATATAACCGACACAAATGAGATCACTCTGACATTTAAGAACGTTGGAGCTGAAGGGCTGTACCTGCGTACTGATAATAAATATCTCGCGATTACAAACGGCATGGTCACGATACCGCTTGGAGATCTGAAACAAGAATTTAAGGTCAGAATGGGCGGAGATAAGGATCTCACAGCTTCAAATAAGGGCAAAGGAACAGAAACAGAGATCATTTCTGCTCAGCTTGTTGACGGCAACAAAGTTATCCTCACAACGGCAGATGAACTCAACGGAAATATAGCTGTTGACTGCTGCTACGGAAAGCGATTTGTTCCTACACTGACAGATAAAGCGTCAGGCTGGTCAGTGCTCGCGTTCTATAATGTGCAGGCACAGTATCCGGACGCAATAGAGCCTGCAGCTCCTGTGAATTATAACGCTGCAGACACAGCTTTTATTCGGCAGGATGCGGACACTGCATCAGACTCGTCAATGTATCTTAATGGCTACGAAGGCTCCGCAGCTTATCCTGTAATGAAATTTGACCTTTCAGATGCAGAAAAGGATAAAGCTCATATAGCAAGCGCAAGCCTCGCTGTATATACAAACTCTGTAGAAAAAGACAGAACAGGTAATATAAAAATAGATGAAATATCATCTGGCTGGGATAACACTGACCATTATTCAACATTTACATACAATGTATTAAAAAACATCTTAACAGTTAACTCAAATACAGCAGGTATGTTCCCAACAGGAAAATATTCAGATATTGACATAACTGATTTTGTAAAGAATGCCAATGATACATTTGCAATAGGTATTAGCTGTGACTATGCGGCAGTATGTGATATGGCAGGCGTTAATTCGTATAATCCGCCGATAATAAAAATTCAATATGGAACTATCGTTGATATATACGCGACTGATTTAACAGGTACACCGGCTGCAAACATCGAAATATTGATACAAGGTAAACGCAGCACACAATTTGAAAAACAGTCATATAAAACTGATGAGAATGGACACATTTCAGTCGTTCTTCCTAACGGCAAATACGAATTATCTGTTGAAAATGGTTTATATATGCCATTTTCAGAGGAATTTACAGTAGATGAAAATGATATGAGAAAAGATGTTGAATTGACTATAAATGACAGTGTACCGTCATCTGTGTGCATAAGCGGCGGAGAAACTGAGGTAAGAGAATCACAGTCTGAAAAGACGCTTGAACCTTTTACAGCGGAGGC
>CALXSW010000238.1 GCA_944391255.1 uncultured Clostridia bacterium
ACAAGCAGGAAAATATGATATATCCTTTTATATGCACTAAAAATGTGCGCGTTAAATAAATTCCGGTTTGCTGAGTAAAGGTAGGTGAACACAGTGGAAGATAAAATTGAACCATTGATGGAGTCAAAGTCTGATTACGATGAATGGATCCAATCAGGGAACAACAAAGCTGAAGAAATACTAAATCAGATTGATCATGATACAAAAGAATAATTCAAAATGCAGCTCAAGAGCGACTAATGTTGGTCGTTCTTTTTTTGTGTAATGATGTTGATAGAAAAAACATAAAAAATGGGAGGTTATCCATTGAGAAAGAAAATCTTTACCATCATAATGGTATTGCTGCTATTATTCCAGTCAGTATGTAGTGCAGCGGAACTATCAAAATATCTAAACGGTCGTTCTGTAAATGTTATGGAAGATGAGGACAATATTGATATTTACGCTCTTGTGAGCTTCGTTGGCGATGAAAAAGACGATTATGTCCCGAATACGTCTATCACCTACTCCGAAGCTTTTATGATAGGTGTAAAATACGTTTGGAGCGGAGTATATGACGGTAAGTGCGTGAATGTTCACATAGAAGAAGTTGAGGACAATACTTCGGTTCAAAAAGTACGAGTATTATTCGACTCCGTTACCGGACAATATAACTTCAGCCAAGCTCAGAAAGCGCCGCCTACCATATGGATGTACACAGGAGATGGGCGAGCCGGCATAGATCATGTGTATGACTATAACGGGATACTTTATGTATTCGGTCATGAGTTTGGTCATATTCTCGGATTGAGTGATGCCTATGCCGACCATAACGAGAAAGTCAAGAAGTATCTAAAATCGCCGATGAACGGCTGGGACTGGCGCCATGCAACGGATGCAGACTATTATATTCTGCTCAAACACCGTACATGGCTACACGGAAATTTATTCATCTACAGCAGCGATAGGGATTTATTTAAACGGTACTTGCCTGCATAAGGGCATTTGGAGGAGGTGATGAATTTGTGTATTTTATTAAGAATGGTCGGGTGGGATGATACAAGTTGAACAGACAGCAGAACAGAAAGAATATGATAATTATGTTTGCGCTGCTTATCCCTGTTGTGATATGGTTTGCGTTAAAGCTTGCGGGATGCTATGAGCCGGAGCTCGGTCTGTTTGATTTGCTTGACAGCTTGTCAGAAAGCTTGAATTATCCGCTTGATATTAAATTTAACGAGTACAGTTTAAAGACCGTACTCGTTTTTTTACTGCTTTATGCAATGGGAATAGGGATATATTTTTCATCAAGCGAAAAAAGACGCCCAGGAGAGGAGCATGGTTCAGCGGAATGGGGAAGTGTCCCTGCTCTTTCACGAAAATATACTGATAAATCTGACAAGTTCAATAACCTCATATTATCACAAAATATGCGGCTCGGATTAAATGCCAAAAAGCACAGACGAAATCTAAATGTTCTAATCGTGGGCGGATCGGGAGCAGGTAAGACTCGTTTTTATGCGAAACCCAATATTTTGCAGTGCAATTCATCATTTGTGGTTGCAGATCCAAAGGGCGAGTTGATGCGTGCAACTGCACCGCTGCTTATTGAAAAGGGGTATGAGGTGAGGGTATTCAACCTCATAACGCCTGAGGACTCGGATGGGTATAATCCATTCACATATATCCGCACTGATGAGGATGTTATAAAGCTCATCTCAAACCTCATACAGAACACCACACCTAAAGGTGCATCACAGAATGATCCATTTTGGGAGAAGTCGGAGATAGCGCTTGACAGCGCACTCATGCTGTATCTTTTGCATGAAGCGCCGCCGGAGGAGCAGAACTTTGAAACACTTATGTTCATGATAGAAAACGCGTCCGTTATGGAGGAGGATGAGGAGTATATGTCACCTGTTGACGTGGTATTTCAAATGCTTGAAGACCGTGAGCCTGAGCATATAGCGGTAAAGCAGTGGAAGATATTCAAACAGGCATCGGGCAAGACGGCTAAATCAATACTTATATCAGCGGCAGTAAGACTTGCCGCTTTTAATCTGCCCGAAATAGCAAGAATGACGTCAAAGGATGAGCTTGATCTCGGCAGTCTCGGAGAGAAGAAAAAGGCCATATTCTGTGTTATACCGGATAATGATAACAGCTTTAATTATCTTGTAGGAATGCTGTATACACAGGCATTTCAAGAATTGTATTACCGTGCGGACCATGTTCATGGAGGAGAACTCCCAATACCTGTACATTTCGTTATGGACGAGTTTGCAAATGTCGCACTGCCCGACAATTTTGAAAGAGTGCTTGCAACAATGCGCTCAAGGCGAATATCAGTAAGCATAATTATTCAGAATATGGCACAGCTTAAGGCTTTGTTTAAAGACAGCCATGAAAGTATCGTCGGCAACTGCGATACATTTTTGTATCTTGGCGGCAATGAGCAGAGTACGCATGAGTACATATCAAAAATGCTCGGCAAAGAAACCATAGATACACGAACAAGAGGTGTCACAAAGGGACAGCATGGTTCAAGCAGTACAAATTATCAGAACGCAGGGCGAGAACTGCTGACACTTGATGAAGTGCGTCTGCTGGACAATGCAAACGCGCTTATCTTTATACGCGGCGAACGTCCTGTAATGGACAAAAAGTTTGATATATTGTCACATCCCAATATCAAGTATACAGAGGACGGAGGTGCATTGCCATATAAGCATAGCAAGAATAGTAGATTATTGAGTGAAGATATTCATTTCAACGATCTTGAAACAATGGAATTTATTGAATTTGGACAGGAGGAATTGAAATATGAGGAAGATTCAGAAAAAGCCCCAAAGGGCTGTTTCGGTAGAAGGCATAAGAAAGACTAAAAACGTATTGAGATTGAGTAAATATGTACTCGCATTAACAGCTATAATGATGTCCTTGGCGACACCTGTGCTTGCAGATGATCCTCTGGCTGCTATAAGCGGTTTGTCGGATTTTATATTTTCTGCAATAAAGGCTATAGGAATGATACTGCTTGGATTTGGAATTGTACAGATCGGTCTTTCACTTAAATCGCACGATGCCCAGCAGAGGGCAAATGGATTTCTTACATTCTTTGGTGGAATTGTCATAGCATTTGCGAAAGATATTTTAGACATGATTATGTAGTCGTCATTCGTTTATTGTGAAGCCGGAGCGAAAACTTCGGCTTCCGGGGAGGTGAAACAAAATGAGCGATAACTGGATAGTAGCAAATCTTGAAAATGCGTTTTCTACATGGAATGATAAGATGACAGAGATATGGGATTTGATAACCATGTCTCCGCAGGAGTTTAAGGGAGGGACAATATGGAATATTGTAACCGGAATAAACGGAGCACTGCAGGCTATAGGGTATGGACTTTTGATACTTTTCTTTGCAATGAGCATATTTAAAAGTACAGCTTCATTTCGTGATTTTCAGCGTCCGGAGTACGCTTTAAAACACTTTATAAGATTTGTTGCGGCAAAAGTGGCGATTACATATTCGATGGATATAATTACAACAATATATACAATCTGCGGAGGCGTAGTAGAAAGTATGTCGGGAAGTCTGGGAGGAATCAGCGGAGCGGCAGTTACACTTCCGGCAGCGATAGAAACCGCTGTTGAAGACGCCGGATTCTGGGCGAGCATACCACTGTGGCTCGTAACAATATTGGGAAGTTTGTTTATAACGGTAATGGCGTTCATAATGATAATGACAGTGTACGGAAGATTTTTTAAACTCTATATGTACACTGCCTTAGCACCGGTGCCGCTGTCATCATTCGC
>CALXSW010000239.1 GCA_944391255.1 uncultured Clostridia bacterium
GAGGTGTATAAGACAATAAACGGCTGTGAGCCTGAAATATTGTCGATGCATGCCGGTCTTGAATGCGGCATACTTGCAGATAAGATTGACGGGGCAGACATGGTTTCATTCGGTCCGACCCTCGAAAATGTTCACACAACAGAAGAAAAAATGAGCGTAGGATCAGTGCGCAGAAGTTGGGAATATTTGATATTGGTTTTAAAAAAGCTTTAAGAGGGGTCAGTCATTTATGATAAAAGACGGTTTTATGTATATCGCGGCACTGGTATTTATATCAGGATTGCTTGTTTATTTACCAAAGATGTTTAAAGGCAGGGCAGCACAAAAATTTTTTGGGTTTGCTCCGCCTATAGTGCTGATATACTTAGGACTGATGATCCTATGTACAATACGGCTATGGGATCCGGCATCCACATCAGAAGCGTATAATGCGATAAAGAACCCGCTTCTGTATGCGATGCTGTTTATAATGCTTTTGAGATGTGATCTCAGGAAAATAGTAAAGCTTGGGCCAAAGCTTATAATAGGATTTTTTGCGGCTACGGTGTCTATAGGTCTGGGATTTATCGCCGCATATGCTATAACGCATAACGCTCTTGGCGATGACGCATGGAAAGCGCTTGGAGCGCTCTGTGGAAGCTGGATGGGCGGCGGCGGAAATATGCTTGCGGTCCAGGCGGCTCTTGATGTTGAAGAAAATCTCATGGGTTACGCGCTTGTTACAGATTCGATATGCGCCACGATATATGTAATGTTTTTGCTGTGGGCGATAGGATTTTCACGTGTGTTTAATAAATGGACAAAGGCTGACACTAAAACTATAGATGAGGTAGGCGCGGAGCTTGAAGCGGAAGCGGCGGCTGACGGCAGGCAGCTTATCTGGCAGAATATTGCTATTTTAATAGGTTCAGGACTTATAGTTTCGGCGGTGGCGCAGGCGGCGGGCGAGGCGATAAACGGATACCTTCCTGTGTTTGATAAAGCTACATGGACAGTTCTTGTAGTGACGGTGATCAGTCTTATAGCAGCGCTTACACCGTTCGGGAACATAAAGGGCACAGAAGAGGTATCAAATGTTCTGCTTTATATAGTTATAGCACTTATAGCGTCAAGAGCGGATCTGTCAGCAATGGGAAACGCTCCTGTATGGCTGCTTGCAGGATTTATCGTTCTTGCAGTGCATGTCGCTGTAATGCTCATACTTGCGAAGGCGCTTAAAATAGATATATTTACATGCGCAGTCGCGTCACTGGCGAATATCGGCGGAACTGCTACTGCTCCTGTGTTGGCAGGAAGCTACAGCAAAGCTCTTGTTCCGGTCGGAATAATAATGGCGCTTTTAGGATATGTTGTAGGAACGGGCGGCGGACTTATCGTGGCTCGGATAATGAGCATATTCGGATGACAATGTTTAAAATATAATTTATATATATTTAAATTTTTCAGGAGGAGAAAAAGATGTCAATTACAAAAAGTTTGTACGGAAAGACAAAGGACGGAAAGGAGGTATACGCGTATCTATTAGATAATGAAAATGGTGTTGCAGCTGAGATATTAAGCTATGGCGGCATCGTTACAAAGCTGCTTGTAAAGGATAAGAACGGCGAAACGCAGGACGTTGTTCTTGGACGCGCGTCGCTTGAGGAATACGAGAATAATCTTGGCTATATCGGAGCGGCTATCGGCAGACACGCAAACAGAATAGCAAAGAGTGAATTTGAGCTTAACGGAACAGTTTACAAGGTTGGCACAAATGAAAACGCTAACAGCCTTCACGGCGGAGTTGTTGGATTTGACCAGAAGGTTTGGGATGTGACAGAGCTTGCAGATGAAAACGCTGTAGTTCTTGAATACACATCAGCTGACGGAGAAGAAGGTTTCCCGGGCGAATTAAAGGTAAAAATCAAGTATACTGTTACTGCTGACAATTCTCTTAAGATAGAATACAGCGCTGTTTCAGATAAGGATACGCTCTGCAACCTCACAAATCACAGCTATTTCAACTTGAGCGGTCATGAGAGCGGATCGATATATGATCAGATCATGCAGATAAACGCTGAATGCTACACGCCTAACGATGCTGAGGGAATGCCAACAGGCGAAGTACTTTCAGTAGCAGGAACGCCGTTTGATTTCAGAGCGCCGAAGCCGATAGGACAGGATATAAAGGCTGATTATGATCAGATAAATCTTTTCGGAGGCTTTGACCACAACTATCCGATATGCGGACGCGGATTCAGACTGGCTGCAAGAGCTTCAAGCCCTGTTACAGGAATTACAATGGAAGTATATACAGACCAGCCTGCAATGCAGCTTTATACATCAAATGGACTTCCTGACGGAGTAAAGAAGGGCGATAAGGAATATAAGAAGCATGACGCATTCTGCTGCGAAACACAGGTATTCCCAAATGCTATGGCGCACAGCCATTTCCCGAATCCTATTTTAAAAGCCGGAGATACATATAAGCACGTTTGCGAATATAAATTTATAGTTTAATATAACATGAGGCCGCTGAAAAGACAACGAGTTTTCAGCGGCCTCTCATCTTTTTAGGAGTTAATTATCGCATGAGCCATTTTTACAGCTCTGTAGTTTGCCTGAACATCGTGAACGCGTATAAACATTGCGCCTTTCATAACGCCTATAACTGATGTGGCGATAGTTCCCTCGACTCTTTCGTCTTTGGGTAGATCGAGAGTCAGACCTATCATGGATTTGCGTGAAGTTCCGAGAAGAATTGGATAAGCGAGCTGATGGAGCAGTTCGAGATGATTTGTGAGAATAAGATTCTGTTCAAGCGATTTTGCAAATCCGATCCCGGGATCTATAATTATTTTATCATCATTTATTCCGACGCGTTTTGCGATATCTACAGAGCGCTTGAGATCAGTTAATACATCATTCAAAAAATCGGAGTAATCTGTATTTTCTCTGTTATGCATAAGGCATACGGGTACATCATATTTTTTTATAATATCTGCCATTTCATTATCATATTTTAGTCCCCATATATCGTTTACAAGATCTGCGCCGGCTTCGAGCGCCGCTTCGGCGACAGCGCTCTTATATGTGTCTATAGATATAGGGATATCAAAATTTTTCTTCACTGCCTTAATTATCGGAACAACTCTTTCTATTTCTTCTGAGTCAGTGATTTTTGTATATCCCGGACGTGTTGATTCTCCGCCTATATCTATTATTGACGCGCCCTCACGTATCATTTCTTCCGCTCTTTTAAGAGCTGATCCGATTTCGGCGTATTTGCCGCCGTCGGAAAATGAATCAGGTGTTACATTAAGTATACCCATTATATATGTTTGATCGTTATTGAAATCTTTGTTTCCTATTATCATATATCTATTTCCTTATTTCTTTTTTCGTTTTGCCAGTAGCATTCATCTGCCGCTCTGCATTTAAAGCATAATCTTGATTCCTTGTCGGAGCTTGAAAGGATATCTGCAAAGGAATTACCGTCAGATTTTGTTCTGTGGCAGAGAATGGCGTCAGCCACTGTTCTTGTTTCGGATTCGGAAAAACCGCATTCCGGCATTATCTTCAGTGCATATTCTGCGCTCGCCTCGCTGTGCGGCTTGCCGCTGTATCTTCCTATATCATGGAGAAGAGCTGCGGCATAGTATAATTCCTTGTCTATATCAAGCTTTCTTTCAAGTATTTTTATATATCCTATTCTTGCGGTATCGAGCGCGTGATCAAGGTTATGAAGACAGAATATTCTGTCGGCTTCTTTTTCCTCGATCCTTTTAAGACATTCCTTATACAGCGGATGGCTGTATATCTTATTGCAGCGGTGCATTGTATTATAATCCTTTCATTTGTATTATGCGCTTTGCTTCACTCAATATTGATAAAGAGCCAAAAATAACAACAGAGTCATAGTCTTTTGTTAAATTGATAGCGTTATCGAGCGATATCCCGTCATGGGAGTTAGAGTTATATTTTTTAAAAATTTCAGCAAGCGCCTTGCTGTTCATTCCGCGCGGCGCGGGCGGAGAAACTGTATATATAATATCAGCGTGTGAGGCTGTGATTTTCGCTATTTTTTCGCAGTCCTTGTCCTTAAATATACCGGTTATGAAAGCCGTTGATTTTCCGTTTAAATATTTTTCGATTGATAATGATAATTGATACGCGGCATCGGGATTGTGCGCACCGTCAAGAATATATTTGCCGACAGGTTCAAAACGAAAATCCCATATTGTATTTTTTAGACCTTTCGATATTATATCATTGTCTATACCAATAATAGAAGCTGCCTCTATTGCAAGTGACGCGTTTGAAATCTGATATGTTCCTTTGAGTGGTATAGAATATCTGTATCCCTAATATAAAAATTAAGTATTATCTCAATATGAAATATCATAAGGATAATCTGTATAGAAAAGCTCAGCGTTGTTTTTGCGGCAGGCTGCTTCGATAACACCGCGTATAACCGTATCTGTATTGCATGTAACTGTTTTTACATAAGGCTTAATGATACCGCTTTTCTGGAAAGCTATATCTTCTATAGTATCACCGAGAAAAGACGCGTGATCAGTCGAGATAGATGTTATAACTGCAAGCTCAGGCGGCGGTATTACGTTTGTCGAGTCAAGCAGTCCACCCATGCCGCACTCTATAATGACATAATCGGGCATATATTTTTCAAAAAGCAAAAATGCTATAGCAGTTTCGGCTTCAAATGAAGTGGGAAAGAAGTTTTCGCTTTCAGAGCCGTTCAACACATCTTTAATTTTTGACACACATTCAGCATAGTCGTTTTCTGAAACCGGATATCCGGAAATAGTGTACATCTCAAGATAATCATTGACAGCTGGAGAAACGAATCTTGCTGTTTTAAATCCTGCATTACGGAGTATGCTTTCAAGAAATGCCCCTACGGAGCCTTTTCCGTTTGTGCCTGATATATGTATAAAACGCAGCTTGTTTTGAGGATCACCAAGCTTTGCGCAAAGCTTTTCAATGTTCGCAAGTCCCGGCACGATCCCTCGTCCCCGCAGATTTTCTATATATTCTCGCGCGCTGTTATATGTCATGTTTCTTTCTCCTTGATATGTAAGCATTTAAAATGAACGCAAAGTCGCTTATATTATAACATTATTTTTAATGATTTGCAACTATTTATTCTTATTAACATGATAAAAGAACGGCAGCAGTTTTTTTTGATTATTATAAAAAATTTATGAAATGATTAGATATTGACAACTGATAAAAGCCGTTATATAATGTTTATATAACACCTAAAGTTAGGATGGATTCAGAAAGACACAGTGTTTCGGAGGATAAGGAAAATATGTGGATAATATTATATAATATTGTCTAAAATTAAAATATAAC
>CALXSW010000240.1 GCA_944391255.1 uncultured Clostridia bacterium
TAGTTATGCGTCTTCGCGAGGAATGGCTCAAGGAGATAAGAGAGCAGGAAAAAGCCGATATAAAGAGTATAATAGACACGAACGTAAAACAGAATGAAAACAGCAAGCATGGAAAGCAGCATTCCTCGAACGGAATAATCGTAAAAGGAATAGATAACTGCCTTGTAAGACTTGCTCATTGCTGCACACCGGTGGCAGGAGATGAAATAATAGGTTTTGTCACTAAGGGCAGGGGAGTGAGCGTGCACAGAGCGGACTGTAATAATGTAAAGCCGATAAACCTTTCACCCGAGGACAGGGCAAGGCTTATAGAGGTCGAGTGGGACAGCAGCCATGCCTCATCGTATGACGCGCTCGTAAAGATAACGGGAAGAGACCGCGACGGCATGATGCTTGATGTTACAAACATTCTTATAACATTAAAAATACCGTGCAAATCGGTAAACGCTTATGTGACAAAGACAAAGGAAGCTGTTATACAGGTAGGGGTGGAAATAAAGAACACATCCGATCTGGCATTACTCACGAAGAGGTTCAAGCAGCTGCCTGGTGTCACATCAGTATCAAGAACAATACAGTAAGGAGCGGGGACAATAGAACTCTTTTATGTCCCTTATAGGTTTTATAAATGGAAAAGATAGAAACAACGATCACAACGGAATATATTAAACTGGATCAGCTTTTAAAATATGCCGGAATAGCGTATTCGGGCGCGGAGGCGAAGGATATGGTGCTTAACGGTATCGTTTCTGTAAACGGGGAGATATGCACTATGCGGGGAAAAAAGATCAGACAGGGCGATAAGGTAACTGTTGATTTTGAAGATGATACAGCGGAGATAGAAGTAGTCTGAGATGTATATTGAACGATTGATTTTAAAACAGTTCAGAAACTATGAATCAGCTATGCTTGAATTTTCGCCGTATACAAATGTTATATACGGAAATAATGCACAGGGGAAAACAAATATTCTTGAAGCTGTGTACTTGTTTTCGCAGGGACGCAGCCACAGGGCAAAGACAGACAGAGAGCTTATACGGTTCGGAGATGAATATGCCCGTATAGCTATAGATTTCAAGGACAGTGAAAGAAGCTATAACGGACAGATGCAGCTTTTGCTAAAGGGGAGAAAATCGGTTTCGATAAACCATGTGCATATAACAAAGCTTAGCATGCTTATGAATTACCTTAACGTGGTCATGTTCTCGCCTGAGGATCTTGATCTTGTAAAGGGTTCTCCGTCGGCGCGGAGAAGATTTATAGACAGCTGCGTAAGTCAGATGTATCCCTCATATCTCGCCGAGCTTATAGATTATACAAAAGCGCTCAATCAGAAAAACAGTCTGCTCAAGATCTTGCGTTCAAAAGGGAAAAAAAGTGATCCTACGCTTGAAATATGGAATGAGCAGCTGTCAGAAAGCGGCGCGAAAATAATGAGATCAAGGATCGATTTTATACGGTCAGTGAATGACTCGGCGCGCAATATCCAGAATGAGATATCGGGAGAGTCGCTTGATATAAAATATATTCCGAGCGTCAGATGTGAAAACATATCAAAGGAAAAATTTTTTGAATATCTTATGTCAAAAGCGAGCCGTGAAATAGATATGGCAGCCTCGATGTACGGGATACAGCGAGATGATATAGATATATATGTAAACGGCAGGCAGGCGAGATCGTTCGGTTCTCAGGGACAGCAGAGAACGGCGGCGCTCAGTATGAAAATGGCACAGGCTGAATATATAAATTCCTTGAAGGGAGAATATCCTGTAATGCTGCTTGACGATATAATGAGCGAGCTTGACATAAACAGGCGAATGTATCTGTCTGAACGGATAAGAGATAAGCAGGTCCTTATAACGTCAACAGATACTGATCTTATAGATAAAACAACAGATACGAAGCTGTTCAGAATAAGCAACGGGACGGTGTTATAGTGTATTTAAGAATAAGTAATGAGTCTGTAGTATTAAAGTCAGATATTATCGGTATTTTTGATATGGATAATACGACTGTTTCAAGACAGGGCAGAAATTTTCTGCCTGACGCTGAAAAAAAAGGCATGATAATATACACAACGGAGGATCTTCCAAAATCATATGTTGTGACAGTGCATGACGGAAAAACAAAAATATATATGTCGTCATTGTCGGCTAAGGTTTTATCAAACAGAGCAAAATCCTCTACTATGCTTATATAGAATTTGTTGCAGATCAGAGCTGCGGCAGGGAAGGAAATGGAAACATAATGAGTGAAAACAATATTGTGGAAACAAAGTATGATGAAAATCAGATACAGGTACTTGAAGGACTTGAAGCTGTAAGAAAAAGACCGGGTATGTATATCGGTTCCGTATCAGCTGCAGGTCTGCACCATCTGATCTATGAGATAGTTGATAACTCAATCGATGAGGCGCTTGCGGGCTGTTGTGACAGGATAACTGTAGATATAAATGAAGATAATTCTGTAACCGTTGAGGATAACGGGCGAGGAATACCGGTAGGAATCCACCCAACAGAGGGGATCCCTACTGTTCAGGTCGTTCTCACTAAGCTGCATGCCGGCGGTAAGTTTGGCGGCGGCGGATACAAGGTATCAGGCGGTCTGCATGGTGTTGGTTCGTCTGTAGTAAACGCGCTTTCCTCGAAGCTTGAGGTTGAGGTTTCTGATGGAGAGCATGTGTATTATCAGAGCTATGAGCGCGGTAATCCGACGTGCAAATTGAAAATAATCGGCGATACTGACAAGACGGGAACAAAGGTTACATTTTCACCTGATGGCGAGATATTTGAGACGCTTGATTTTGAATATGAAACTGTTCTGAAAAAGCTCCGCGAAGAGGCGTTCCTCAATAAAGGCGTAAGAATAATATTTACAGATAAGCGCATGGAAGAGCCTAAGCGGGTAGAGCTTTACGCTGAGGGCGGAATAAAGGAGTTCGTCAGCTTCCTTAACAAGAGCAAGGAGCCTATACATGATGATGTCATATATTTTGAGGCAAAGCGCGGCGACTCTATGGAAGTGGAAGTCGCGATGCAGTATACGACATCGTATTCGGAAACAATATTGTCTTTCGCGAACAATGTTCACACTGTTGACGGCGGAATGCATGAAACAGGCTTTAAATCGGGACTTACGAGAGTTCTTAACGACTATGCAAGAAAGAATAATATGCTAAAGGAAAAGGATTCAAACCTGATGGGCGAGGACGCAAGAGAAGGTCTTACCGCCGTAATAAGCGTAAAGGTGGCAGAAGCTCAGTTCGAGGGACAGACTAAGACGAAGCTTGGAAACTCGGGCGCAAGAACGCTCGTTGAAAACGCTCTAAATGATAAGTTCTCCGCGTTTTTACAGGAAAATCCTAAAATAGCAAAGATGATAATAGAAAAGACGATAAGCGCGTCAAGAGCTCGTGAAGCCGCGAGAAAAGCGCGTGAAGCGTCAAGAAAGAGCGCGGCGGCAAATAACTCGTCGCTCCTTGGAAAGCTTGCAAGATGCGCTGACGAGGGCGCTGATTATGCAGAGTTGTTCATTGTCGAGGGTGATAGTGCGGGCGGAAGCGCGAAGCAGGGAAGATACAGAAGATTCCAGGCAATACTGCCGCTTTGGGGAAAGATGCTCAACGTTGAAAAAACGAGAATGGACAAGGTATTCTCTAATGAAAAGCTTTTGCCTATAATACAGGCTCTCGGCGCCGGAATAGGCGAGGATTTCAATATTGATAATCTTAAATACGGTAAGGTAATAATAATGGCCGATGCCGACGTTGACGGAGCGCATATAAGAACATTGCTTTTAACGTTCTTCTTCAGATATATGCGTCCGCTCATTGAACAGGGACACGTTTATCTTGCACAGCCGCCGCTTTATAAGGTGTATAAGGGCAAGAACAAAGATCTCGTTGAACGCTTTGCGTATGATGAGGACGAGCGCGACAGACTCATTGCGGAATTGGGAAAGAATGCTAAGGTGCAGAGATATAAGGGTCTTGGTGAGATGGATCCTCCTGAGCTTAAGGAAACTACAATGGATCCGGAAAAGAGAACGCTGCTGCGCGTTGATCTTAAGGACGCGATAATAGCCGATCAGACTTTCTCAATATTGATGGGAGAAAATGTAGAGCCGCGCCGTGAATTTATAGAGCAGAACGCGAAATATGTTACAAATCTTGATATTTGATATTTTTGAATAAAAACCCCCTCTCACTCATAAAATAAGGTGAGGGGGTTTTATTTTGTACAAAAGTTTTATTTTGTTTTCCTGCGGCGGGATATTTTATTTGACGATAGAAATGCTCTGGCGGGGGTATTCGCACTGGAGCATGTTTATTCTCGGCGGCGTCTGTTTTTCAATTATAGGTCTGCTGAACGAAAAGTGCATGGAAAAAATACCGGTAATATTGCAGATGATGATTGGTGCTGTTGTGATAACGGCGCTTGAGTTTGTGACGGGATATATATTGAATATAAAGCTGCATATGAATGTGTGGAGCTATTCCGATATGCCGTTCAATATAATGGGTCAGGTATGTCTGCCGTATATGGTATTGTGGTTTTTCATGTCCTTGGCGTGTATTTTTATGGATGATTTTCTAAGACAGCGGCTTTTTGATATGCCTAAAAGGCAGTACAGATGGTTTTAAATAGGCTTAGATAAAAAATTTATATTCTGCGTATTAAGAGCGCGCGGCTGGACACCACGGGGCTGTTGTAAAACTCAGCGAGTTTTACAACAGCCCCGTGGCGCTTATTTTTTTGCGTTCAAGCGGTATTTGCCGGGCGTCGTTCCGATCCGCTTTAGGAATGCTCTGTTAAAATAGCTTATATTATCGAATCCGCATGATATGGCAATTTCAGATATAGTTTTGTCTGTTTCCACAAGAAGATAACAGGCAGCATTCAGACGGCGGCCTATGGCATATTGCACTATGCTTTCTCCTGTGTAGCGTTTAAAGATATTCGAAAGATAGTTCGGACTGTAGCCATTTATTTCAGCGAGCTCAATGATACTAAAGTTTTCATTATAGTGATTATCTATATAATCGACTATGCGGTTGACGACTGAAAATGCGTCAGGATATATTTTTTTATCGCGCTCCTCGTAGCCGTTAGTCTCTTTTATATGGCCGATCATCTGCATAAGCATCGCTTTGCAGTAAAATTCATATCCAGGTTCATGCCCCCATGCCGTCTCCTGAAGCTTTGGTATAAGCTCAAGATATATATCGTCGGGAGGGAGGACTGTGTTTATTGATTTTTCCTCGAGAAAACTGCGGCACCTGTCACCATTTTCTCCAAGCACAGAGCTGTTGAAAAGTATTGCATACCAGTGGAAAGGACCTTTTTCGCGTGCCGCAGACACATCGACATAGTGCGGAATATTTTTATCTATAAAAAATACGGTAGGAGCCTTTGCATCATAGTTTACTCCATCGATACATATGTTAAGCGTTCCTTCGGCAATATATAAAAGCTCATATTCTTCGTGGTATCTGTATCCGGCGCCGTATACGCGCTCAGAGTAGGCGTCTATAGAAAAGCCGGGTTCGCCGTGCGGCGTTGATTCGTGAATATAATCCATATTGTACCTCATTACAGTAGAATTGTACTATTTATATTAAGGTGTAATTTTACCTTGATATATCATATAATAGCATAATTTGTATAAAAAATCAAATAAAACAGCATGGAAAATAAAATTTTTAGATATTTATTATGTAAAAACAGCTTGGTAGAGATTTTCTGATAAAAGCATCCAAACATCTAATTGAATATGATCGTAGTATTGTGTTATATAAAAAATAGGATATGTAAAGACTGTGACGACTGCTTTGTGATATAATAATAAAAAATCAAAGAAAAAACAAGGAGGGACGCAATATGGACAAAAAGATATCATGCGCTGCGGCAGTGATAGCGGTATCATCTATGATCTGTCAGGCAGTGCCGGTATTGGCAGCCGGAACTATAACAAATGCCGCTGAACTCGATTCAGCTCATGCCGCCGGCGGAGAATATGTGTTAGCCGGAGATCTTGAGGTGGCGAATTCGGGAATGAATAATTCTGTCACAACGGGCGAGATCGATGGAAAGGGATTTACGGTAACAAAGAAAAATGAAAAGCTCGGTGATGCCATGCTTTATCAGAATAATGAAAGCAGCTGGACATATAAGAATTTCATTTTTGATGGAAACGGTCAGAATGTGACTTTTTCAGACGCATGTATGTGGTATATGGCAGGAAACATCACGTTCGAAAATGTTGTGTTCAGAAATTTCAAAGGCAGCAGCGGAGAGAGATTCACTCTTACAAATGCCGGAGCGGATATGGTATTGAAAGACGTTGTGTTTGAGGGAAATGTGAATACATCTCAAACGGTGTTTGATGATAATCCGGGACTTAACATTATATGGAACGATAGCACAACGAAGCTTGAAGGCGCGACCAAGGTAAATATAAGCTATGAAGCGGGAGAAATAGACGTGTCAGCGCTTTCAGACGGATGTGATGTTGTGATAGCGGCGAGCAGCGAGGACAAGTATAACAAGGCTGCCGCGCTTGAATCTCCCGACGGAGTCATAAAAACATGTGATGACGCGTCAATGACAGTCAGCTTTATTTCAGAGCCAAAGCCGGTGGAGGCCGATGTGGAAAAAAGAGATGACAGAAGCGTAAAAGTAACGGTAGATATTAATGAGCTTGATAGTGAATGGAAAAAAGCTGATGTATATGCTGCGGCATACGCGGATGACAGTCTTAGAGCGCTTAAAAAGACAGATATTACAGATGACGGACAGAGCGTGGTATTTGAGCTTGAATCAACTGATGCTGATACAGTATCTGTATATGTGTGGGACAGCGAAAACATGAAGCCTCTTTCTGACGCTGTAGACATTGATCTGAACGCTCCGACTCCGCCGCCGACGGATAAGCCGACAGCGAGCCCTACAGCCGCTCCGCCTAAGCCTACAGAGGAAGCGGAGGATGTAATATTCGGATATGATCTTGACACTGATGCCGATATAGTTGAGCCGATGCTTTCGGACGGCGCTTCAATAGAAAGTGATGCAGGAATTGACGGAGCCGGTCTTGTATTCGATGGAAAATCAGGATATATGACGCTCCCGTCTGACATACTTACATCTGAGGTCACATTTATGGCATGGGTAAAGACGAACGAAATAAAGTCATGGTCAAGACTTTTTGACTTCGGAACAGATCAGAGCAATAACTTCTTCTATTCACCGTCAGGCGGAAGAGTTGAGTCTGTTGTAAACGGAAAATACGACACGATGAATGTCACAGCATTTTCAAATATAGGTGTCTGGGAGCATTACGCCGTAACGAGAACAGACAATAAGGTGCAGCTGTACAGGAACGGTGAGCTTATAAGTGAAGCATCTTGCAATAATTCTGTCGCATCACTGCTGCAAAATTCTAACTATATAGGTAAATCGCATTATGCGAGCGACGCGTTGTTCAGCGGTGTGATGGATAATATTTATCTCTATTCAAGGGTATGCACACAGGAGGAGATAAAAGCGGAATATGACAAATATGCGGAGTCACTCAATAATGAAAATGCATATAGAGATCATTCGGCTCTTGAAATACCGGAGCAGATCTCAGGCGGATACACACTTCCGTCGGAGGGCGGATACGGAAGCGGCATACCATGGAGCTGCGAGGATGCTTCGGTTATCAATGATGATCTCAGCGTAAACGTTCCGAATGCCGGAGAGGCTGATAAGAACGTCAGATTGACAGCTGTAATAACAAACGGCTCAGCTGAGTACACAAAGGATTTTGATGTTGTTTTGCTCGCGTCTGCTACGCTTGTAGATCTTGATGATTATCCTATGTCAGCGGTAGAGCTTACAGATGATTATTTGATAAACGCGACTGATAAGATGGACGCATATCTGAACGAATTTGATATTGACAGACTGACAACGAATCTATATAAGACAGCCGGTATAAACAATGGCGCGCAGGGATATGGCGGCTGGGAAGGCAATCTCATAAGCGGACATACTGTAGGCCATTATCTAAGCGCAGTTTCACAGGCTGCGAACAGAGGAAATGAGGAGCTTGCAGAAAAGGCAAGACAGCTTGTTTCCGCAATGCGCGGCGTGCAGATAAAGGAAGACGGAACAGTAACGGCGACAAATAATCAGAATGAGGAAAAGGTATTTGACGTTAAAAAGGGATTCCTTTTTGCATCTGTAAAGGTAGCGTCATGGGCAGACTCGGCAGGCGAGCCTATATATGGAGAAACTCAGTTTGATAATATTGAGAATAATAAGACGAGTATCATAGAGCAGGCGTGGGTGCCATGGTATACGATGCACAAACTTCTTGCCGGCCTTATTGACGCGTATAAGCTTACGGGCAACGAGGAGGCTTTGACTACGGCTGACGAGCTTGGAACATGGGTATATAACAGAGTCAAGGATTATGATACTGAAATGGTTTCATCGACTCAGACGATGCAGGACAGAGTTCTCAATATAGAGTATGGCGGAATGAATGACTGTATGTATGAGCTGTATAAGATAACGGGTGATCCGGAGCATGCGAAAGCCGCGCATATGTTTGATGAGATAACGTTGTTTGACTCGCTTTACAGGGGTGAGGATATCCTTGCGAATAAGCATGCGAACACGACGATCCCTAAGATAATCGGAGCGCTCA
>CALXSW010000241.1 GCA_944391255.1 uncultured Clostridia bacterium
AATAGCTCAAAGCCCATATTCTGACAGCTTCAGCTATGTGAAGTCGAGTCCGTGGTATTATGAGATACTGCCCGCGGGTAATACAAAAGGTGAGGGACTTCTAAGACTTGCCGATATGCTTGGGATCAATCACGAAAATACGATAGGCATGGGCGATAATGAAAATGATCTTGATCTTATAAAGAAATCAGGCAGAGGCGTCGCCGTATCAAACGCCGTACAATTGATCAAGGATGCAGCTGATATCATTACAATAAATGATAATGATAATGACGCCGTCGCAGAGCTTATATATAGTCTTTAAATAAAAACGCCGTGAGATCAGTAAAGATCTCATGGCGTTTTTTTAATAATACTTTTTATATTTTATTCATCAAACTTCATGTAATTACCAGCATCGAATGCAGCTTCTTTTTCATCAAGGATTTCCTGATATCCTGCTGCAAGATATTCCTGACAGTACTTTTCATACTTCGCGTCAAACTCTTCAGGCTTACATGTTACAAGGTCTGTCTGATATGTCTGCCATCTTGTCAAAAGATCTGCCTTGTATTCTGAAAGTGAATTTATAGGAACAGTAAACAATGTATCCTCATACAATACGTCCTTATTCTTTTCAGCATTTGAATAGATAGTATCTATAAGATATTCGTAGCCTTCCGGAACATATGTCTTCTTTTCGATAGTCTTATTGTTTTCCTCTGAGCCGTAATCAACTCTTTCTGTAACAAGACACCACAGATCCTTGTTTGTTCCGTTCATGAGTCTTTCCTCGCCTGTGTATGAGCTTATAGCCATCGGGAGTCCGTCAACCATTTCATATGTCTTTCCCTCGATACCGTTCTGGAGAACAAACAAGTTCTCTTCCTGAACCATCCACTCAAGATACATCATAACAGCTTCCGGATGATCACATCTTACGCTTATACCTGAGAGCATACCAAAGTTCCAGTACTTTCTTCCAGGAATTGGATCGTCGTATACAGAAACCACATCTATCTTAGCGTCAGGGCAGTTCTCTTTAAGTGTCTGGAACAGCAGCTCATTCGGCAGATAGCAGCCGTATGTGCCGGCTTTGCCTGATGTGAAGTCTGCAAGAGCCTGTGAACCGTCTTTGTCAAGATAGAAATTAGGGCTTATAAGTCCTTCGTTATAATACTTATTCTGCTGCTTCAATGCTTCCTTTGTCGGCTCATATGTAAGAGCGCAAACTGATATATCTGAATACAAAGCCTTTTCCTTTTCATCCATAGGGAAATCTCTGAATTCATAGTTTGAGTAGTAAGCATTGCTCAAAGTAGCAGTTGCCGGTATTGTTTCAGGACCGCCAAGACCGTTTTCCTTAAATGCTTTCAAAGCGTTATAATATTCCTCTGTTGACTTAGGCATCTCAAGACCGCACTTTTCAAGCCAGTCAGTTCTTATAAGAGTTACAAAGCTGTCGAAATCAGGACGCTTTGCTGTGAAGAATATCTGCTCACCGTCTACAACGCCGTATTTCTGATTTTCCTTTGTATACTCATAATATGTAGGAGCGTACTGCTTAAACATCTCCTCATCAATTGGCTGGAATGCGCCTTCACCATAAAATTCCATAGCTACAGGATAGTCATATGTAAACAAAATATCTGGCTCCTCGCCTGCCGCAAGCAAACGGCTGAATACATTGACATCATCTGTTCTTGTTATCGGAACAAATGTTACCTTTATGTTGTGCTTATCGCCAAACTCTGTCTGAATATAATTTGTCCAATAGTTATTATCTACAGCAGCCTGACCCTGAGTACCTCTGTCATATACAGGTATCTTAAGCTCTATCTGCTCATCATACACATATGTACCGTCCTCTGTCTGTGATATGCTCGCTGTTTTTGATCCTCCGCCACATGCCGCGAGCACTGGCACAACAAGCGCTGCAGCGCTGATCATGCTTATAATTCTCTTCTTGTTCATTTAAAAAACTCCCTTTCTTTTATATTAATAATTAAAAAATTATTAGCAAAGCAAAATATATTATTCCTTTACTGCTCCGACCATAACGCCTGAAACAAAATATTTCTGGAGGAATGGATATATGATCAATATCGGAATAGTAGCAAACATTATACATGCAGCCTTAAGTATTTCAGGTGACTGCAAAGTCTGTGTTCCTATTTCCTGAGATAATCCCGCGGAATTCGCGCTGTTTACAAGCTCATAAAGCTTATACTGCAATGGCTTAAGATCCGAATCTGTTATATAGTAAAGAGCGTCCTGGAATGAATTCCAGCGTCCTACGGCATAGAACAGCGACAATGTCGCAAGGATCGGCACTGAAAGCGGAAGCACGACCGATATAAGTATTTTAAATTCGTTGCATCCGTCTATCTCCGCAGCCTCTATAAGGCTCGGCGGAATGCTCGCTCTCATTGAGCTTCTCAATATTATCATGTTGTATGCTGAATATGCCAAAGGCAGCACAAGCACAGCAAACGTATTCAACAGATTAAGCGTATTCATGAGGATAAACGACGGAATGATTCCGGCGCTGAAATACATTGTTATTATAAATATCATGTTGAATACTTTTCTGCCTTTCAGCTTTGGTCTGCTCAGAGCATATGCGCTGCATATCGTTAATATCATACCCAAGGCCGTAAAAGCAATAGTCATAATTACAGTAAGCCACAATGAATGCATCATTGACGGATCTCCGAAAATCTGACCATACGCATCAAAATTCGTTCCTACCGGCAGCAGGAAAACCTTATTTGCCGTTACAGCAGCATTTGAGCTTATACTCTTAACAGCAACGTGTATAAAAGGTATAAGACAGATCAAAGAAAGCAATCCTATAAAGACATATATCAAAACATCTACAATTTTATCGCCAATACTTGTTTTCATAAATATATACCCCCTTTATAGAATACCATCTTCGCCAAGAGCCTTCGCAAACCTGTCTGATGCCAGAACGAATACCATTCCGACTACCGACTGGAACAGACCGACAGCTGTCGCTATATTATATTTTCTGTTCTGCAAACCGACTCTGTAAACATATGTACTTATAACGTCAGATATATCTGTTACCATTGTGTTTGACATCGTGTAAGGTCTTTCAAATGAAATACCAACGATTCGTCCAAGGCTCATGATAAGCATTACAACTATTGTGCCACGTATCGATGGAAGTGTTACGTTCCATATCTTCCTCCATCTTCCGGCGCCGTCTATAGTCGCAGCCTCGTACAGATCACCGTTTATTCCTGTTATCGCTGCAAGATAAATGATAGTACCCCAGCCCATGCCTTGCCATACGCCTACAAAAACGTATGTTGCAAGCCAATGAAGCGGATCCGTCAAGAACGGTATTTCTTCGCCGCCCATGCTGCGGATAATTATATTTACAAGACCTGTATTCGGCTGTAAAAGCTGATAGAATATACCAGCTATAATTACCCATGATAAAAAGTGCGGCAAATACAGTATTGTTTGTGTAACTCGCTTAAAATACTTGTTCTTGATCTCGTTAAGGAATATCGCCAGAATAATAGGCGCCGGAAAACCGCAAACAAGATCAAGAAGATTGAGAACAAGAGTATTCTTAAGAACTACATAAAATTCCTTCTGTGTAAAAATCTTTTCAAACACTTCAAGTCCTACAAATTTTGCATTCGCAAACCCTCCTACAACGCTGTAATCGAGAAAAGCAATCGACAGACCAAAGAATGGCAGATAATAGAACACGATCGCAAACAACAGTGGCAAAGCCAGCAATACATAGAGCTGCCAGTCACGTTTTAGATAAAAAAGGAATCCCTTTTTATCTTTTACGTTCGTTAGCTTGTCCGCTACAGGCTTTTTCATAAAAAAATCCCTCCCTCTCCACACAAATCCCATTCTCCCAATTGTGATTTGTGTAAAACATAAAAAATATTTTTATAAAATACATATCTATTATACAATAATAACAAGAGAATATCATTATTAAATATTGCTATTTAATATAAAAATGTTGTTATACTGATATTTTTTTAACACTTTAAAGTAAAAAAAACTGTCCATTAACGGACAGTCTCTGTGGTGACTCCTGCGGGAATCGAACCCGCGTTACCGCCGTGAAAGGGCGGTGTCTTAACCGCTTGACCAAGGAGCCAAAAAATAAAATCCGGCAACGTTCTACTCTCCCGGGAGGTCGCCCTCCAAGTACCATCGACGCTATTGAGCTTAACTTCTGTGTTCGATATGGGAACAGGTGGATCCTCAATGCCATTATCACCGGA
>CALXSW010000242.1 GCA_944391255.1 uncultured Clostridia bacterium
TAACTATAAATATAATAACATATCAACGCCGTTTTGTCAAGTTTTAAACAAAAATATAGGGTGTCAATTTTCTACAAAAATAATTGGTTTATGAGTAAATATATAGGGAATTTTCCCATATATGAAATGCTTGTTTTTCTCACAATCCGTATAAGATTATAGCACAATGTCAATCTTTTGTCAACAACTGTTTATGCTGTTTTTTATGTTTAATTTATTAATTTTTTTATTTATTGATTTTTTACTGAAAGCATATGCTCAACAGCCAATTTTGACAACTCGCCTATACACTGCTGCGCCGCGTCAAAATCTGTCTTCCCAAATTCCGAATACGCGAAAAAACCGCCTTGGATGAGAAAAGTCAGTGTTATATCCGCTTTTATATTATCTTTAAGATGTGGAAATCTTATGTATATCTCTTTTTTCATATAATACTCTATCCTGCTCGCAAGCCTGTTTCTTTCCTCACCCGGAAAAAGTATATCTATCATTGAAATTTTTGACAAAAAAGCGGTTATCATATGATGCGTATATTTTTCAGTTTCCGTTATTATTTTTTCAGGGCATGGTATTTCCTTTATGATATCAGATACCAATTCGTCCTGAAGCTGCTCTGAAAGATCATATATATCCTTGTAATGAAGATAAAAAGTAGCCTTGCTTATCATTGCCTTCTTAGCAAGCTCCGTAACAGTTATCCTGTTTATAGGCTTAGACTGCCTAAGGCTGAAAAATGCGTTTATTATGGCATTCTTTGTTTTCTGTACTCTGAGATCCATATATACCATTCCTTTCTGGACAAATTTCTGTTTGCGTAAAATATTATACCCATTTAAATTTTTGAAGATTGATTTTTTCTGTCCTGCAATCTATAATTGAATTATAGTAAATTTTTATACTATTGTCAATAAAATATTCGGAGGTTTTCAATGGATAAATACGATTTTTACCGTGGAAATTCTTTTGACGCTTATGAATATATGGGAGCGCATTTTGAAAATAACGGAGTTGTGTTTAGAACGTTTGCGCCAAACGCCGCAAGGATCTCACTTATCGGTGAATTTAACGGCTGGACTGAAACAGATATGACACGTGTGGACAGTAATTTTTTTGAATGCTTTATAGATAACGCCAAAGAAGGCATGATGTATAAATACAGGATATATCACAGGGACGGGAAATTTATCGATCACTGCGATCCGTACGGATTCGGAATGGAGCTGCGCCCAAAAAACGCGTCTATAATACGAGATCTCAAAGAATACAAATTCAGCGACGAAAAATGGCTAAGGAAAAGAAATGACCGCAAAGACAAGCCGCTCAATATATACGAGATACATCTCGGATCGTGGCGAAAAAAAGGTGACGGAGAAACAGACTGGTATACATATTCTGAGATCGCCGATCAGCTCATTTCATATGTAAAAGAAAACGGTTATAACTATATCGAGTTTATGCCGCTTAGCGAGCATCCGTGCGACGCGTCATGGGGGTATCAGAACACAGGATTCTTTAGTCCCACATCACGATACGGCACCGCAAAAGAGCTTATGGAGCTTGTGGACAAATGCCACCGGAACGATATCGGTGTTATAATGGATTTTGTGCCTGTTCATTTCGCGGTCGATGACTATGCTCTCGCGTATTATGACGGAACACCGCTCTATGAATACCCGAGCAATGACGTCGGCTACAGCGAATGGGGCAGCCATAATTTTATACATTCGAGGGGCGAGATACAGAGCTTTCTTAAATCAGCCGCCAACTACTGGCTGACCGAATATCATTTTGACGGGATACGCATGGACGCGATAAGAAATCTCATATACTGGAACGGTGACGAGCAGCGCGGCGTAAACAGCGGCGGCGTTGAGTTTCTGCGTTCGATGAACCGCGGACTTAAGAAAACGCATCGCGGAATAATGCTTTTCGCGGAGGATTCGACCTCATTTAAGGGAATGACAAAGCCGGCAGATGAGGGCGGACTCGGCTTCGACTATAAATGGGATATGGGATTTATGAATGATACACTTTCATTTTTTCAGAGCGACACGGAAGAAAGAAAAAACAGATATCACTCTCTGACATTTTCTATGATGTATTTCTATAACGAGCAGCACATACTTCCATTTTCACATGATGAGGTAGTGCATGGAAAAGCGACTATTATACAAAAAATGAACGGCGGTTACGATATGAAATTTCCGCAGGCGAGAGCGCTTTATATGTATATGTACGCGCATCCCGGAAAAAAACTCAATTTCATGGGCAATGAATTTGCTCAGTTCCGCGAATGGGACGAAAAACGCGAACAGGACTGGGATATTATGAAATACCCGATTCATGACGCTTTCCACCGTTTTATGATCGAGCTGAACAAGCTATATCTTTCATGTCCCCCATTATGGAATGACTTTGATACGGACGGATTCAGATGGCTTGACTGCCACGAGGAAGAAAAATGTATATACGCTTTTGAACGGCGCGGCGGCGGCAGACGCATTGCGGCAGTCTTTAATTTTTCGGATACAGAATATATTGGTTTCCCATTAAATATAAAAACAGGCAATGAAATACGTCTTATAATTTCATCAAATGACGAGCGATACGGCGGAGCTGAATATAACAAGGACTGCACTAAACACGATGTCATAAACGGGATCTCTCATATAACTCTTGAGCCGTTCTGCGGTAAATTGTTTGATATAATATGATAAAATTGAATATTACTTACTGCCTATATAATTAAATTATCTCACTAAAGCAAAAGCTGCATTCACTCCTTTTTTTTCAGGACGTACGCAGCTTTTGTTTTATTATTTTTATTTATCTATTTAATAAATATCTTATCAAAATTCTTCTTGCGGTAGCTTAACGGGCTGACCCCGTACTGCTCCTTAAAAGCTCGTGAAAAATAACTTGTGTTATTAAACCCAGACGCGAACGCGATAGATTCGACAGTCATATTAGTAGTGTTAAGCAGCACCTTTGCGTTTTCGAGTCTTTTTGCGATTATATACTGCATAACAGTTTGTTTCTTTATATCAGAAAACATATGAGATAAATAGTATTTACTTATATGACAAGCCGCCGCTATCTCGTCAAGCGTGATCTGCTCAAGATAATGCGTATCAATATAAATAAGCACATCATCGAGAGATGATTTTTCAGAATACAGATCTGCAATGTTATTATATCTGTTTATCAATCTATATAAATACATAACAAGCGCGTTACAGACATTCTTTGCTATCTCAGTGTAGAAAGTGTCCTTGCTCGCCATTTCATCTATAACAGTCGAAAAGATCATCGCGAATGTTTCTTCCATATCACCTGTGGGCAAAACATTATTCGTTTCCGATGTGATAAGACAGTTTCGCGGCAGTCCGCTTATTTCGATCTTGTCAAGACCTATAAAAAGCAATTCGAGAGGATCACTGTCACTGCTCTGTTCCATATGCGCCTGACCGGCGTTATATACTACTATATCTCCGCGCTCAATACCGTATTTCTTTTCCTCGCAGATAATATGACCGCGCCCTTTTGATACAAACAGTATCTCAGCAAAATTATGTATATGCATTATATCCTTCCACCCCTTCTGCTGGCTAAGGATACCTGAATATAAAAGCTTTGGCTTGACTTTAAATGAATGACCCTGATTCATAAAAAAATGCTGACGCTCTTCACTGTTATAACGATGTATGATC
>CALXSW010000243.1 GCA_944391255.1 uncultured Clostridia bacterium
ATTACAGTCCGGAGAGATGAAAAGAAGTGATATTCACGATAAAGAGCCGGAGAAATGGCACAAGATAGCAAACAAGGATATTTTGGAGGATAAACATGAATGACACATATAAGATGAATAGTTTTGATGAATTACAATTCTCCATGAACGTGTATGTGGAGATTGTATCAATGTAATGGTTAAGTAGCCGGAATGATGGCGCCTGACAGTAAACAGCGGGTTCTATATTGAATTTAAGGCACGTTTTCGGATGTGTTTTTTTTAATACATGAAAGGCGGTTGTAATTTGAAAAGCCCAAGGTGATGTATAACTATATTGATAGCAATATGCACGAATGGGCGAGCGATCGCTCCCGTGCGAGATTTTAGGTTTTTATTCAAACTCATGAACTCCTTCCTGTTACAATATATTTAAAGGTAAAGCATATATGCCTTACTCTTTCTTTTATATAAGGTCTGTGTCTTTACTGTATATCATGCTGTAAGGATATGTTTTGTAAAAAATGTTTTAAATAATAAAATACTTGACGCGCTTGTTTTCAAGAGCTAAAATACATTATAATAAATTTCGGCGATAGTGAAACCTTTTACAGGTTTTGACTGTATATAATAGCGAAAACATAAAATTATTATTTCAGAGGGGTGGTATCATGACAGAAGATGAAAGATTGATATATAATATCAGACGAAAGCGGCGGGGCGCATTGGAAAAAGTGATCGATCTATATACTCCATATGTGGGAACTATTATATATAATGTGATCGGAGCTGCTATGACAAAGGAAGATATGGAAGAAGTTATATCAGATACATTTGTTGCATTGTGGAGAAATGCTGATAAATTTGACAATAGCAAGGGAAGTCTACGCGCGTATCTTGGGACTATGGCGAGAAATCTGGCAAAAAACAAGCTTGCTTCGCGGAGAGTAAATGATGAATTTACGGAAATGACTGGAACAGTACAGGAAGAACCGTACAATAAAATTGAACAGGCAGAAGAACGAAAGACTATGATACACGCTATTAATGAGTTAGGCGAACCGGATAGTGAAATATTTATGAGATATTATTATTACGATGAAAAAATATCTGATATTTCAAAAATAGTGGGTTTGCCGTGTAATACAGTTAAGACAAAGTTAGCGAGAGGAAGAAATAAATTAAAAATAATTTTGCAAAGGGGTGAAAATAATGAGCAAGCGATTAAATGATATATGTACAGATGTTGATTTAAAATTTGATATAAAAAGGATAAAGACCATTACAAATGAAACCATAAACAGAATCCCTGAGGAAAGAGATATATTGGTAAAGCATAAAAAAATAAAAATAATATTGGCAGCGGCAGTGTTGATCGCGTCAGGTTTTGCCACTGTATTTGCAGGCGGCGGACTGATATCATATTTTATGTCAGACAAAGCTGTTGAAGTGACAGATATTGATGAGCTTGAAAAGCATAATGAGAATATAGATATATCTGTTTCAAAAGATGGATATGTATTGACTCTTGATAATTTAGCGATAGATGATAATTTCCTGCACGTATTTTATACTATAACAAGTCTTGAAGGAGAACTGTGGGAGAATGAAAATATAAGACCATTTATAAACTGCCGCATAAACGGACATATCATTGGTAACACAAACGGAGGCAGGACAAGCGGATATTATGTTGACGATTATACATATAAGACAGTTGTAAAATATAATATTTCTCAAATGGATATTCCTGAAACGTTCTTATTTGAAATGTACTCATCATTGAGATATGATGAGCTTTCGAATTTTGAGGACGGTTATTTATATCGTGAATATTTGGAATTGACAGATGAAGATAAAGCGAAATTGGTATATATTTCACTTGAAACAAAAAAATCAACTATAGAAACGGAAAATATAAATTATGAACCACATCAGCAGTTTGTATATTCAGATTTTGACGGGAATGATGCAGTTGGTGAAATTTCAAAGATTGTATTTTCTCCGTTCGGAAGTCAGTTTGTTGTGACAGATAATAACGGTGGTCTTGGAGCGAGAAGAGTTATGGACATGGCGATGCAGGACGATAGAGGAGAGTTTCTTGATATTTTGATAACGAACCTCACAGGTGCTGCGGCTGATGAGGACGGTTATTTCATTGAGATATTGCCGGAAACGGTAAAAGAGAATACGGAATATTCAAATTCAATAGAGTTTTTAAAAGGCAGCTCTGATATGAAATATTTTGATCTTATTCCATCTATTGGATCGGGAGAGAGGAAAATATCTAATAAAACAGATGAATACCCGATCATTTATGAAATTAATGAGTATGGAAAAATTATAGTAACGGAAGTGGTCATCAAGGATGGCGGTATAGATGTTCACTACTATAAAGATGGATTTGTGAAAGGTGATCCAGAATTTATTTTTCTTGATGAAAATGGCAGGAGCATTGAATTTGGAAACCTGCCGGCAAAAGAATATCAGGTCAATTATGATACGGATTCGTATATATTTTCATATTACTATTTTGATTTTGACAGCAATGGCAGAAAAGCACTGCCTTCTGACGGAAGCTTAAGTAAAGAAAGTCTTGAGCAGAGATTAGATTCATTAGAGGTCGTAGCGGATAGCGAATATACGCTTGATTATGATAAAGCTGTCAGAGTGGAGCTTAAATAGATATACTTGAAAAACAGAGGACAGGCTTTAACGCCTGCTCTCTGTTTTTTTGTTGCCGTGAATGGCTGCAAGACATGAAATTACGCATATCGCTATACAGCCTATACATATCATAAGCGATGATATTGTAAATGACGCTCCCATGATACGGCTGTTATGTGAAAATACAGAAACGGTAGGCGGCGCGGCGGCAATAACAGCGGCTGTAAGAAGAAGCGCTGTAATGGCATGTATGATCTTTCCGGCTATATACGGAATGACGCTAAGGCCGGAACGCGCGGTAACAGCTATGACTTGCAGATGGACACATAGTCCGGAAAAACCTACAACGAACGATGTGAGAAGCAGTTTCTGCGCGATCGGAGCGTCAAGCGCGGAGATCTTGAGAGTTCCTGATGAAAATTCACATATACCTGTGATCATGGCCTCTGTTATAGGATCAAGAGGATATGATGTTATGACTGCTCTTGCGATCGATGAAAAAAAGATTATCGAAAAGCAGACTGTCAGGATATTTTCAGTAGAAGTCCTAAGCGCGGCAGAAAAGGCTTCAGCGGCTGACGCTGTTGTTATATTCACATGCGTAGGAGGAGAATTGTGGCGGTCGGTGTGATAAAACCTGTATAATATTCCGACGATGAGTGATGATGCGATATGGATCATATACAGCATGACTCCGTATGAAAGTTTTCCGTATACCGCTACACCTACGGTGCCTATAACGAACAGAGGACCGGCGTTATTGCAGAACGCGAGCAGACGCTCCGCCTCTGTTTTTGAGACGTTGCCGCTTTTATACAGCTGTGAAGCTGTCACAGCTCCTATAGGGAATCCGCTTATTATACCCATTATAAAAGCGCATGCTCCGGCTGGAGGGACGTTAAATAAGGGACGCATCACAGGCTCTGCAAGGCGCGCTATAAGAGAAGCAAAGCCGGAATATATTATAAGCCCCGACACAACAAAGAACGGAAAGAGCGACGGTATTATCGTGTCGCAGCACAGATCTATCGCTTCTCTTGAATAACAGATCACCGCTTCGGCGCGCAACAGTATTACGGCAGCCGCTGCAGCGATACTCAGATAAAATAAAATTCTTTTCAATTAAGACACTCCTTTAGATCAAATTAAAAAATACAGCCGGATCTGTGTTTCTCTCATATATATATTCATTAAAGCAGGGTTTTAAGCATAAAAATTAATTGGTGATGTCTATGAAAAAAATAACTGAAAAATTTGCGGAAGCATGGAAGCTGCCGAAAGATGTGGTGATGGATCTGCCGCGCGTTTCTATATGCGGTGACAGGGAGATATATATTGAAAATCACAAAGGCCTTGACAGATACGATGATGACTGCATCAGGATAAAGATGAATAATGGAACGGTGGTGATAAATGGAACAGGGCTTAGAATAGTAGCGCTTGAATATAACAGCATTGTTGTAAACGGAATATTTAAAAGTGTGGAATATGACAGAGGCGGTTCGGGCGGCGCATGACACAATAATTATAAAAAAATTGGGAGAATCGAAAAAAATGTTCAAAAAAATCTTTAAATTTCTTAAAGGATATGTTATAATAAAAGTGTTTGGGAAAAATAGCGAACGTTTTGTAAATATGTGCTTGCATAACGGATTTGACATATCTGATATAGAGCCTGATGAGGATGGTTTGTCGATGAAGATGGCAAATAAGGATTTCCGGCTTGTCAGGCGTATTGTAAAAAAATGCGGCGTGAGAATAAAGATCGTAAAAAAATGCGGTTTTTTTGTCTATGTTGGGGAAAATAAACAGAGAGTCATGTTTCCGCTGTGCGGCATTCTTGTTTGCATATTTTTCACTGTGGCTTCACAATATATCTGGTGTGTGGAAATTGATGGAGCCTATGACGCTGATACCGATAAGATCCTTGAGGTATTGCGTGATCACGGTGTGTATGTAGGCGCGCCGAAAAGCAAAGTGTCGGAGGTGTCTGAGATAAAGGCGGCGATGCTGCGCGAGATAGACGGAGTAAACTGGGCATGGCTGTATACTGAGGGCGCGAAGGCTAAGCTTCAGCTGCAGGAGATAATAAAGGCTCCTGATGTAGATGACATGTATACGCCTACCGATATAATAGCCTCGCGTGACGGATATGTGCGCTCGGCTATAGTGACTCGCGGTGAAAGACGCGTTAATTCCGGCATGACGGTATGCGCCGGAGATGTTCTTGTTTCGGGTAAGGTTCCGGTGTTTAAGGAAGGATATCCTGAAAAATATATGTATGTCCATTCTCAGGCGAGGATATTTGCCGATACTATAAGAATGGCGAGCGGAGATTTTAAGAGCAGCGAGGAGCTGCGAATAAAAACAGGCAGCAGCAAAAAAAGGATATCTCTGAGAATATTCGGGAAACAGTTTGATCTTTTTAAAGATAAAACATGCGGTTATGCGGAATATGACATTGCAGATGAAATACATGATCTTGAGTTCCCTGTTATAG
>CALXSW010000244.1 GCA_944391255.1 uncultured Clostridia bacterium
AAACCTCCATTCAAAAGTCGAAAAACTCTAATCAGACTTTTTCAACTCCATTAATTATATTCTATTTTCTCATAAAATGGAGATTTTTTCAATCCGCTATTTTATTTTACGCTTACAAATATTGAAACCTTTTTGAGTTTTTATGCGTATATAATAATAGAAGATACGCCGAAAACGTTATGTGTAAAAAGGGGTGTGAATATGACGGAAGATAAAAAATTAATTTTGGGAATAAAAGAGAAAAAAAGAGGGGCGCTTGAAACAGTGATAGAACGTTATACACCATATGTGAGCACGGTTGTGTATAACACCGCCGGCTTGCATATAACAAGAGAGGACATTGAAGAGGCGGTTCTCGATACATTTCTTTCGCTATGGCGAAACGCTGATACATTCGATTGTAAAAAAGGAAGTTTGAGAACATATTTGGGAGCGATCGCCAGAAATCTTGCAACCGATAAAATGCGTAGAATTAAATCGAGCGAGGAACTTGATGAAAATATGACCGCTATATATGGTGAACCGTATGAAAAACTTGAAATGGATGAGGAAAGAGAAATGATGATACGCCTTATCGGTGAATTAGGTGAGCCGGACAGCGAAATTTTTATGCGATATTATTATTACGATGAAAAGATCTCATATATATCAAAAATAATGGGGATAAAAAATTCAACGGTAAAGACAAAGCTTGCACGCGGAAGAAAACGACTAAAAAATATTTTAGAAGGGAGAGCATAAGATGAGTAAGAGACTTAAAAAGTTAGGGATATCGACAGAGCTTAAAATAGATACAGAATCCATAATTCAGCGGGCAAACACACAGCTTGGCAATATTGCGGTACCAAAGAATGAATTTCGCGGATATAGAAAAATTGCGGTTATAGCGGCTGTGATCGCTATAATGTGTATAGTAACGGCGCTGGCAGCTGATAATATCATATCATATTTTAGCGATAGCAAAGCAAAAAAAGTAGGCGATATTGATGTGCTCACTCAGTACAATGAGGCGATAGGGAAAACGGTAAGTGAAAATGGAAAGACATTTACTCTTGACAATCTGGCAACAGATGACAGTTATTTATACGTGTTCTTTACGCTTACAGCACCGGACAGTGAGTATAATATAGAATGCTTTATAAATGGAGAAAGAATTCGAAACTGGACAAGTTGGGATAATTATATGATTGATGAGTATACAGGGAAAGGTGTAATAAAGGCGAGTGTAGCGGACATGGAGATCCCGGAAAAGTTTGATTTTGAAATATATTGTATGGATCCGCTTGTATATGACAGCTATGCCATTGATGATGATTTTTATTCGAAGCTGTGTGAATCAGATGAAGACATTCTTCGTATTTCCACTACAGCGAGCAAGGCTCAGATAAAAACAGGATCGTTTGTAAAGACTGTAGATAAATATATACCTGCCATTAACAGCACAATTGAGAAAGTAATAATTTCTCCATTTGGATCTCAGCTTGTGGTCACGCAGCATGAGATAAACAGACAGTATATGTATGACAGATTTGCCGTATTAGATGAAAATGGTGAATTTATAAATATGCATCGCGAAGTATCTCGTATATTTGAAGATGGTGATACTGAGGAAACAAGAACTGTTCCAATATTTCTGAATGGACGAGTTCCGGAAAGCATAACGATAATACCATATGGTGAAAAGCCGGAAATAGAAGATATAATAGGATCTGACGCATATCCTGTTAAAAATTTTCCTGTTGAGATCGATATGTCTGACCGGGGAAAGGTTATCATAACAGATGTGCGGTATCTTGATTCAAGGATAGAAATAGATTACAGGCTTGAGGGTAATACATACGGTTTGGATATGATATATCCGGTGACAAATGAAGGGAAATCGGAAATGAGGTCATCTGATGGCGTGTGGTGGCTAAATGAAACAGAATATCATCAGTCTACTGAAAGCTTTACAGAGATATTTGAATTTGTGATAGGCAATGCAGATAGGAACGGAAATACTGTATCCGCAGGCGAACTTCGCAGTTCTTCAATATTGAGAGATATGTTCCCGGCAGTAAAAATATCATATCAAAGCAACACACCGGAGCTTGATTATGATAACGCTGTGACAATTGATCTGAGATAACGTATTATATAGCGTATTGTAAAAAGAGGCTGTTGCAAAACTCAGCAAGTTTGCAGCAGCCTCATGGGGCTTTAGCAAAATAGTGCAGAACGGACGAAACGAAGGGGCGCAGCCCCCTTGCCCGAGGGTGTACGTTGGTACATCGAGTGGTGAGTTTCGTTCGTAACATAAAGCGATTTTTATGCTGAAATTTTCATTTATGAAAATTTCTACTTCAACTATTAACAGTAGAAAGCCACAAAAATGGCTTATCTACTTCGTTCTTTTCACTTTATGTGGTCTGTGCATTTTGCTACAGCCTCATTTTTGTTTATTCAGCAAGAGCAAAGCTTATATCGTCAATATAGTAATCCATGAGATCGTTTTCGACTGTCGGCTCTGCTACCCATGTTGTCGTGAATGTCAATGCGAGCGCATTGTCGATATACGCGTTTTCAG
>CALXSW010000245.1 GCA_944391255.1 uncultured Clostridia bacterium
CTGTCATGAGATACGACTATGACAGTACCCTCATAATCCATAAGGAAATCCTCAAGCCACTCCACAGCATCTATATCGAGATGGTTCGTAGGCTCGTCAAGTAAAATTATATCAGGATTTCCAAACAGAGCCTGCGCGAGAAGTACTTTCACTTTTTCGTTACCGCCAAGCTCGCTCATCTGCTGATACAATATGCTCTCATCAAGTCCTAATCCCTGTATCAGCTTTGACGCGTCAGACTCAGCCTCCCAGCCGTTCATCTCCGCAAATTCAGCCTCAAGCTCAGCCGCCTTCATTCCGTCCTCATCAGAAAAGTCCTCTTTCATATATAAAGCGTCCTTTTCTTTCATTATATCATACAGCTTTCTGTTGCCCATGATGACCGTGTCAAGAACGGAATATTCGTCAAACTCAAAATGATCCTGCTTCAAAACTGACATTCTGCAATTCGGATCGATCGAAACATATCCCGACGTTGAGTCAAGCTCACCCGACAAAACCTTTAGAAAGGTTGATTTTCCCGCGCCGTTCGCACCTATAACGCCATAGCAGTTGCCGGGCGTGAATTTCAGATTTACATCCTTGAATAACGGCTGTCCGTCAAAATTTACACTCAGATCTGTAACTGTTATCATTCATATACCTCATCAATCAAAAATTTATCTTTACCGCGGCAGCGCGCCGATATTTTAAGAATAACACAGCCGCTCTCCGCCCATACAATATAGATTATACTATAAAACATACCATTTTTCAAGACCAATTCCATAAAGTTTACATATAAAACAAAATTATACCTGATCATCACGTTATGTCATCAATAAATAAAATAATAATTTTTCCTAATATTTTCATCTTTATTTTTTATCTGTATTGAAATATCATTTTTATTGTGCTATAATCATATGTATCGAGATGTCAAATATATCTAATATATAAATAAAAGGGGTTGATATTCTTGGGAACGGTGCTGTATAATATTTCTCTTGTATTGACGTTTCTTCATTGCATTGTAATGTTTATGTTCCTCTACGAGAGCAGATTCTCCCGGTTTAAGACTAACGTTATAACTTGTATATTTATGGGGCCGCTCGTGTCACTTAGCATGGCGGCTGTGCTGATCTTGGGTATGGAGAAGATGGGACAGCTTCTTCTTGTTTTCTGCGTGTTGCCAAGCTTTATCTTTTTCTTTGTGATGGCAAAGAACCGTGATTCAAGATTTGTGTTCACTTTTTGCTTGACCGATACGCTTCTGCTTGAGGTCGCGTTTATAACAAATCTGCTCGATACCGCGATAGGGCTTGGAAACAATATCGTTCTTTTCCTCGGACGTCTTATCCTGTTCCCGGTTTTAGAGTTCTTTATAATGAAATATCTGCGCATACCGTATCAGCAGCTGCAGAATTTCACCAAAAAGGGATGGGGTATCTTCTCAATGCTCGGCGCGATATTCTATCTCACTATGATAGTCACGGCGTTCTACCCGACTATTCTGACAAGCCGGCCGGAGTATTATCCGCATATTATCCTGATACTCATTCTCGTGCCTGTAATGTACGCCACTGTATTCTCCGTGCTCTGGAAACAGATAGAGATATTCCGAATATCAAAGCAGAACACTATGCTAAACCTCCAGATGAAAATGGTAGATGAAAATCTACGCACAAGACTTGAGGCTGAAAACAAGTTTAAGCTGCTCCGCCACGATATACGGCATAATCTTATACTTCTGAATGACTATATCCAGAACGGACACCTCGATGAGGCGAAAAATTACATATCGAAAATCTCATCTTCTATAGACAGCACAGCTGTAAAATCATTCTGCGTAAATAACATCGTCAATGTAGCAATATCTCATTTCGATTCTATCGCGGAAGAAAACGGCATAGCTCTTGAAACAAACATACGGCTCGGAAAAACACTGCCCGTAGATGAAACAGATCTTGCGATCATATTGTCTAACGCGCTTGAAAACGCGATAAACGCTCTTAAAAATTGTGATAAAAAAAGAATAACGCTGAACGCGTTTGAAAATTACAATCACCTGTATATTGAGATAAAAAACCCATTCTGCGGCGAAATAACATTCTGCAAGGGATTCCCTGTAACAACTGACGAGGGACACGGCTACGGCACAAGATCTATCGCCACCATAATAAAAAAATACGACGGCACATGCTCGTTCACTACTGAAAACGGAGAGTTTGTTTTCAGAGGAACAATGTAAAAACTAAAGAGCCGCGGCAGAGTTGCCGCGGCTCTTTAGTTTTTACTCTGTAACAAGATTTATAATCTGCGTTCCGTCATCCCACTGCACTTCGCATCCTGCGATATCAGCTATATCTCTGATCTTAAAATACGAGCTTCCGTTTATGACATATGATGTAACAGCAACCTGCTTTCCATTTACAAATGTAGGCGTGCTGTTTTCAACAACATCAAAATTACCCGTCACATCATCTACAAGCTCTCCGCCTATGCTCACATACGCAGCGCCTGTAGTTATATCTATACCGTTGTTCGTTTCATTCCACTCAACATTGAACTGGCTGCCTGTGCCTCTTAGGACAGTTGCGATATCCCTGATCTTGAAATAGTTCGTGTTGTCAACGCTGTAGCCTGTAACGGCTGTTTCAGTGCCGTTTACAAATACCCGCGCCGATGATTTTGTCGCCGTAAGAGTGTTCACAACGTCATATGAATTGATAAATGCTGATATCTTTGTTCTGTCCGGATATCCGTCATTTAAAAGATTGCTGCTGTACTTGTCCACATATGTGACTGTAGCGTACGGACTTACGTCAGTCTTGTTTATTCTCAGCGCGTTGAGCTTATTGCCCGACAATGTGAGCTTGTAATAAGCTATATGAGATGTGTATCTCGGCACTTCCTGACCTACAAATATATATGTGTCATTCTTTATGTACACATTTATATTTTCAAGACATTCGCCTATTATGTTCTGCGGCACCTCGATGTTGACGATAGTTCCGTTCTGGACTGTGAATCCCGCGCCTATTCCGCCGTATGTGCCTTTCTTTATCACAAATGCCTCAGGCGTTCCGTTCTGGTCAAGGTCTGTAAGGACAACGTCCGTATATGACGGATCCTGTGAGATAGTTTTCATAAGCCTTGTGACAAACGCGTCACGCCAGCTTTCCGTCGCCGCTCCCGCTCCCGGCGCGGCAAATCCTATAGCCGTTGCCGCCGCGATAAAAGTGCAAAGTATTTTTTTCTTCATAGCTATCCTCCATATCGTTTGCGCGTTTCTTTAAGGCATATTAAATAATACGAAAATAAACAATGATGATGCCCTTTCTCCCGTGTTCTGCATATAAACTGCAAAACGTCTTTTTTCAAAAACACCTATATTGTATCACACTTTTTATAAAATGTCAAATCCGTTGTTTTTATCCCTGTTTCTGCCTTGATTCGAGCCATATTATAAGCACCGATATATCAGCCGGCGACACGCCTGATATTCTTGACGCCTGCCCTAACGACTTAGGTTTTATCTTCTCAAGCTTCTGGCGCGCCTCTATTCTCAATCCGTATATGTCATTATAGTCTATGTCAGACGGAATAAGCTTTGATTCAAGCTTTCTGAACTGCTCAGCCTGCGAGAGCTGACGCTTTATATATCCGTCATACTTTATCTTTATCTCCGCTTCCTCCGCTACCTCGTACGGCAGCTCAGGCCTGTCTACATCAGCCGGAGCAAGCTTTTCATAATCAAGCTCCGGACGCTTTATAAGCTCCGAAAGCCTCACTCCTGTCTTTACAGGTGTTGAACCGTATTTTTCGAGAACAGGATTTGCCAAAGACGGCGGCACTGTTATTTTCGATACCCTCTTTATCTCCGCGTCTATCGCTGCGAGCTTTTCATTAAGCGCCTTATAACGCTCCTCGCTTATAAGTCCGACTCTGTACCCTATCGGAGTCAGCCTTTCGTCCGCATTGTCCTGCCTTAAAAGTAGTCTGTATTCACTTCTTGAAGTCATCATTCTATACGGCTCGTTTGTGCCCTTAGTCACAAGGTCGTCTATCAGCGTTCCGATATATCCGTCAAGACGTTCAAGGATCATAGGCTCCTCGCCCTTTAATTTAAGAGCCGCGTTTATTCCTGCCACAAGTCCCTGAGCAGCCGCCTCCTCATATCCTGATGTGCCGTTAAACTGGCCGGCTCCGTAAAGACCGGGAACATTCTTAAATTCAAGCGTCGCATACAGCTCAGTAGGGTCGCAGCAGTCATATTCTATCGCGTAAGCGCTGCGCATTATCTCGCAATGCTCAAGACCTTTAACGCTCCTGTACATCTCAAGCTGTACGTCCTCCGGCAGAGATGTTGAAAATCCCTGCGCGTACATCTCCTTTGTGTCAAGTCCCATCGGCTCTATAAAAAGCTGATGGCGCGGCTTGTCATGGAATCTCACCACTTTGTCCTCTATAGACGGGCAGTATCTCGGTCCTACTCCCTCTACCATTCCGCCATACATCGCGCTTCTGCTGAGATTTTCATTTATTATTCTGTGTGTTTCCTCATTTGTGTAGACAAGATAGCAGTTTACCTTGTTTTCGCCCGGCTCCTTTGTTTCAAACGAGAACGGCACGATCCTGTCATCTCCCGTTTCTACTTCCATCTTGCTGTAGTCGAGAGTATCGGCATGTATTCTCGCCGGAGTTCCCGTTTTAAAACGGCGCAGCGTTATGCCAAGCTCTCTTAAGCATGCTGAAAGCTCATTTGCCGGAAACATGCCGTCAGGACCGCTCTCCTTGCTGTAGCTGCCTATGAGTATTTTTCCTTTTAAATACGTTCCGCTTGCTATTATAACGGCTTTTGCGCTGTACCCCGCGCCCGTGTCTGTAACAACGCCCGACACAGCTCCGTTCTCTGTCAGTATCCTCGTTATCTCCGCCTGCTTTACCTGCAGATTTTTCTGTTCCTCAACGCGTCTTTTCATTTCGCGGTGATATGTCTTTCTGTCTATCTGCGCGCGCAGCGAGTGAACAGCCGGTCCTTTGCCGCGGTTTAGCATCTTCGACTGAATAAAT
>CALXSW010000246.1 GCA_944391255.1 uncultured Clostridia bacterium
CCAGATACACCGACCGCGACTCTGGCGTTTTTCTTTATCATATCATATTCTTCTATAGCTTTCCTTGTAAGGCTCACTACCTTTTGAAAATTTTTATCCATGATTATGACCATTAATTCCTTTCGCAAAACCCAGTTTGAATTAAAACCATTCAGATCGTGCGAGAGCGTGAATGAGGCTGTACTTTGTGTACGCGAATGAGCGCTCCCATGCGAGATGGGCGGTTTTTATTCAAACTTTATACTTTTTTCCTGCTTATCTGATAGGAATATTGTAACATAAAAAGCGATACCCGTCAAGCTTTTTTGACTATGTAGCACTCCTAACCATACTCTTAAACGCTTATTTTGCATCATATTCTTTGTTAATTTGACAACAAATCACGAGAAAAATTGGTTATATTTACGGTATAATTTTAAATTAAACAGTTGAAATTTTGTCATAAATGTTATATAATATATATAATATCTTAAACGGAGGTAATTCAAATGAATTATATGGAAAATTACGAAAAATGGCTTGCTTCTCCCGTGCTTTCAGCAGATGAAAAAGCTGAGCTTGAAGCTGTAAAAGCAGATGCTAAGGAGCTTGAAGACAGATTTTACCGTGATCTTGAATTCGGTACAGCCGGAATGAGAGGCGTTCTCGGTATAGGCACTAACAGAATAAATATATATAATGTTCGTCAGGCAAGCCATGGCGTTGCAGCATATGTAAACAAAGAAGGTGAAGCTGCAAAGGCTAAGGGTGTTCTTATAGGCTATGACACAAGAATAATGTCAAAGGAATTTGCTCAGGAGACTGCTAAAGTCCTTGCTAATTCAGGTATAAAGGTATATCTCTTTGACACTGTTCACTCAGTTCCTGAGGTTTCATTCGGTATAAGAGAGCTTGGCTGCGCTGCCGGCGTAATGATCACTGCTTCACACAACCCAAAGGAATACAACGGATATAAGGTATATGGCCCTGACGGTGGTCAGCTCCCTCCTGATGCGGTACAGACAGTAATAGATGCTATGGCCGCTATTGACATATTCGATGTTAAATATATGGATCTTGATGATGCTATAAAGGCAGGCACAGTTGAAATAGTTGGTCCTGAATTAAACGAGAAATTCCTTCAGACAGTTCAGACTCAGCAGCTCAATCCTGACGCTGTAAAGGCTGTGGCTGACACATTTAAATTCGTTTACACGCCTTTCCACGGCACAGGCTCACGTCCAATCAAAGAGATCCTTAAGAGAATCGGTTTTAAAAACGTTCTCGTTGTTAAAGAACAGGATACAGAGGACGGCAACTTCCCTACTGTAAAGTCGCCTAATCCAGAAAACAAAGAAGGCTTTACTATAGCTATCAAGATGGCTGAAGAAAATGACGTTGACGTTATAATTGGTACAGACCCAGACTGTGACCGTGTTGGTATAGTTGTTCGCGATGCTGACGGCATTTACAGAACTCTTACAGGTAACCAGACTGGCGCACTGCTTGTTGATTATATTCTCCGCTCAAAGAAGGAACAGGGCGTTCTTCCGGCTGACGGCGTTGTTATCAAAACTATCGTTACAACCGAATTGGCCGCAGCTATCGCAAAGAATTACGGTATGGAAATAATGAACGTTCTTACCGGATTTAAGTACATCGGCGAAAAGATGACAGAATTCGCTGAAAAGAAGAACCATACATATTTGATCGGATTTGAGGAAAGCTATGGCTATCTCGTTGGTAACCATGCGCGCGATAAGGACGGCGTTGTAGCAACAATGCTTATAGCTGAAATGGCAGCTTATTACAAGACAAAGGGAAAATCACTCTATGAGGCTCTTCAGGATATCTATAAGAAATACGGATATTACACTGAAAGAACAAACTCATATACTATGCCAGGTAAAGACGGTATGGAAAAGATGGCCGCTATACTTAAAGGACTCAGAGAAAATCCGCCTACAAAAGTAAGCGGTATGGACGTTGTAAAGACAACTGACTACCAGCTCCAGACAATAACAGCTGCTGACGGAACAACTGAACCTTTGACAGGACTTCCTAAGTCAAATGTTCTTCGCTATGATCTCTCTGACGGCAAAACATATTTCATTGTTCGTCCTTCAGGCACAGAGCCAAAGATCAAGCTCTACATGGGCACATATGGCGACTCAACGGAGGAAGCGACTGAGATCATCGATAAAATGGCGGCAGACTGCGAAAAGCAGTTTAGTCTTGTATAAATCAAGCAATAAAAAAAGCGGCGCAAGCCGCTTTTTTTAGATTCCTATTTTATACGCAACATCATTGAAGAACAGTTCTTTCTCTATTCCCTCGATCGTTGTATCAGCTGTTATATGTACAAATTCTATTCCCATCATCGCTGCCCAGTCATGCATCATTTCAGCTGTGACATCGTAGCTCAAAACGCTGTGATGCGCGCCGCCTGCCATGATCCATGCTTGCGCCGATGTTTCAAGATCCGGCATAGGTTTCCACATAACACCAGCAACCGGAAGCTTTGGCATTTTATGAAGCGGATTGCATGCCTTTACATCATTTACGATAAGTCTTAATCTTCCGCCCATATCTACAAGCGATGCGACAATAGCGTCACCATTCTTAGAGTCGAAAACAAGTCTTGCCGGCGGCTGTCTGTCGCCTATACCAAGCTCATGTACTTCTATTTTAGGCTTGTTTACAGCAACTGATGGACATACCTCAAGCATATGAGCACCGAGTATATGCTCATTGCCCTTTTCAAGATGATATGTATAATCTTCCATGAACGCTGTGCCGCCTGTCATACCCTCAGCCATAGCTTTCATTATAGCAGTCATCGCCGCAACCTTCCAGTCGCCTTCACCGCCAAATCCGTATCCCTTAGCCATGAGATCCTGACAAGCTAATCCCGGCAGCTGATCCATTCCATGAAGATCCTCAAAGTTGGTAGTGAACGCGCTGTATCCAAACTCGTCAAACATCTTCTTCATCGCCACCTCAGTCTTTGCCTGATAGCGAACAGAATCCACGTTATCTGTGTTCATGTCATACTTTTCAGCATACTCCGCCATCATAGCGTCAACTTCCGCATCTGTGACTTCATTCATTATAGCTACAAGATCGCCGATACCTCTGTATTCAACGTCCCATCCAAGCTTTATCTCCGCTTCTACCTTGTCACCTTCAGTAACAGCAACCTGACGCATATTATCACCGAATCTCACCATCTTGAAATTCTGCGAGAACGCATATCCTACAGCACTCCTCATCCATGATGCGAGCTTATTCTGAGGCTTCTCATCCTGCCAGTAACCAACTATGATCTTTCTCTGCATTCTGAGTCTTGTGCATATAAATCCATGCTCTCTGTCGCCGTGAGCCGCCTGATTGAGGTTCATGAAATCCATATCTATATCATCCCATGGAATTTCACGATTGAACTGTGTGTGGAAATGACAATACGGCTTTTTAAAATCCTTAAGACCATTTATCCACATCTTTGACGGGCTGAATGTGTGCATCCATGCTATAACACCGGCACAGCTGTCATTATATGACGCTTCCTTAAACATCGTCTTTATCTCAGCAGCTGTCTTTACTATAGGCTTCCATACGATCCTGCACGGCATTTTTCCTGATGCGTTTAGTCCGTCAACTATAGCCTTTGAATTTGCAGCAACCTGATCAAGCGCTTCCGGTCCGTACAGATGCTGACTTCCTGTCACAAACCAGAATTCGTAATCTTTCATACTCATCTTTTCTCTCTCCTTAACAAAAATATATCTTAATTATATATCAAAATTACATATAATGCAATACTATTTTTGAAAATATCTCAGCAAAACGATGTATCAAAACTATATGACATATTTTGATATCATTCAACCGATAATGCCACGTCCTGTTCCTGTTCGAGCTTTAGCATATCAAGCGTATACCGTCTGTTATATTCCTCATAAAGTCTGACATATTCAGCATCTCTTATATCACGCTTTGAGCCTGTAGTAAACATCTTTGTTTCAAATTTAAGAGTTGCTATAGCGATATTGCTGCAATGTGTTCCTATTCTCTCCACATATGAGAGTATATCCGTAAATGAATGTCCGTCCTCAAGAACACAGACACCCTCCCTTAACCTCTCTACATGGCTGTCCATCATCTCATCGCAAAGCTGATTAAGCACTTCACGCAAAGGCTCTACTCTTCTTATCTTGCTCATGTCGTCCTCGATAAACCCCTCTATGACCATATCGACGATCTCCATCGTAGCATCAAAAAGGATCTTAAGTCCGCCGCGAGCATATTTTGAAAAGCTTATTTTCTTCTCATTTAGTTCCTCAGCTATATATCCTATATTTACAGCGTAATCACTAAGCGACTCAAAGTCACCAATAGTATACAAAAGCTTTGTTACCATCTGCTTTTCACCCGGTGTGAGCTTACTTACTGACAACTTTATAAGATATGTGCTAAGTCTGTCTTCATATTTATCTACGAGCGTTTCTGTGACCTTAACCTTTGTGAACTTAGCGTCGTCAAACTTATCAAGGAGTCCGAATGCGCGGTATACCGCTTTTCTTGAGCGCGTTGCAACGTCCTTCATCACCTTCTGTGACTGAGTTATAGCAAGAACAGGATAGTTTAACAATCTCTCCTCAAGCAAGCTGAAATCCGCTTTGCTCTCCTCATCCTCTTCTGAATCTCTTATAAGCACAAATACGAGCTTTTCAATAAATTTCATAAGAGGCAGGAGCGCGAACATAGTAACCATACGGAATCCTGTGTTAAGAAGCGCAACGCTCACAGGCGTCATAACTACATCAAGGAACTCAAATTTAAATATAGCATTTGCTGTATAGAATAATGTTGACCATATTATAAGACCGAACAAGTCATTTAAAAGGTAAACCAATGCCGTTCTCTTTCCGTCCTTATTTGTGCCGATAGCTGACAAAAGCACCGGGCACGCCGCTCCGACGCCTATTCCCATGGTTATAGGGAGTGCCGCTCCGAACGCTATATTGCCTGTCGCTGAAAGCGCCTGTATAACTCCGACTGAAGCTGAAGCGCTCTGCAATACAACAGTGAGAAATACTCCGGCAAGTATACCAAGGATAGGATTTTTAAACATCGTAAGAATGTTTATAAAATACTGGTTCTCTTTTAAAGGTGTTACAGCGCTGCTCATCATCTGCATTCCCGTCATCAAAATCGCAAAGCCGAGCATTATATCGCCAATACTTCTGTACGCGGTCTTCTTTGATACCATCTTTATAACTATACCTATTATAGCTATAACTGCCGATATTGTAGCAGTAGACAGTATCGAGGCAATACCGCTCGAACCGTCTATATAAGAAAGACAGAGTATCCAACCCGTTATACTCGTTCCGATATTCGCGCCCATGATTATACCTATCGCCTGCGCGACTTTCATCATTCCCGAGTTTACAAAACCAACGATCATTACCGTGGTTGCTCCCGATGACTGGATTATACATGTAACTATAGCTCCAAGAAAAATACCTTTTAGAGGCGTGTTTGTGAGCTTGTACAATATTGTTTCCATCTTATTTCCTGCCACTTTTTTCAGACCGTCACCCATTAATGACATTCCGTACAGAAAAAGTGAAACACCGCATAATAATGATAAAATAATTGAAATATTACCCATAAATATGACCACTGACCTTTCGCAAAGCTGTTGAATATAATTCTACGATCTGATTATAATGTTTCGCAAAACATCACTTTAAATTAAATTAATAAATTTTTTACTCAATATTTACATTATACACAAATATATTATAAATGTCAATATTTTTAGCGACTTCAAAGGTTTTTTTTGAAGTTTATGTTAAATCTGAGTTAAATAAAACGAAAAAAATTGTAGAAAAATAAAGAGACCTTCAGCAGCTATTGCTTAAGGCCTCTTTATCGGCGCGAACGCCATATGTTTAATAATCATGCTCTCGGATGAGCGTGTTCGTATACATTTTTAAGCTTTTCATTTATAAAGCACGAATAGATCTGGGTAGATGCTATATCAGCATGGCCCATCATCGTCTTTATAGATTCAAGATCAGCTCCATTCTCAACGAGATGCGCGGCGAATGAGTGGCGCAGCGTGTGAGGTGTTATCTCTGTTTCTATGCCGGCGCTGTGCTGATACTGCTTTATTATCTTCCAAAATCCCTGTCTTGATATTCTCGCGCCGGAGCAGTTTACAAAAAGTGACATTTCTTTTACATCATGAACCATCGCCGGGCGCGCTATATCCATATAAAGCTTAAGCGACTCTACCGCCTTAGAGCCTATAGGAACGATCCTTTCGCTCCTGCTGTTGCGGCATCTCACAAAAGCCATCTGTATATTTATATCTGTAATATTTAAACCTATAAGCTCTGAAACCCTTATACCTGTAGCATACAGCACCTCAAGCATAGCCTTATCGCGTATACCTTTATTTTCAGATAACTTCGGCTGATCCAGAAGAAGATTCACCTCAACGCTTGAAAGTATCTTTGGCGGTTTCTTTTCCACATGCGGCGCTGAAAGGTTTTCTGTAGGATCAAATTCAACTATACCATCCTGACGCAAAAATTCATAAAATGAGCGTATAGACGCAAGACTTCTTGATATTGTAGAAGCGGCTCTTCCATTATTCTTAAGTTCAAGAAGGTATGTCAGAATTGTAGTCTTTGTTGTAGAATTAAGATCCGATATGCCCATCCCGCTTAGATATGTAAGATACTGCATCACATCTCTCTTATATGATTCTATTGTATTGATCGTTTTGTGGCATACATTTGTCATAAAGTCTGTGTATCTTTCAATATACGCAGTCATTCTATAATGCACCCTTTCCCCGTTTATTACATTAATTTTTCCAAAATATGTATCTTT
>CALXSW010000247.1 GCA_944391255.1 uncultured Clostridia bacterium
ACTTATATCCGTCCTGATTAAATGACGTTTCATATTCAGGTGTGTACATCGTTCCGTCAACAGCTGAATCTGTCGCCGTCTTCAATGTTTCGCCTTCTTCGTCAACATAATTTATTGTTATATCATATATAGCAGCATCTGTTGTAACGATTTCAAGCTTAGGTGCGTACTCTGCTGACGCTTTACCATATAATTCTCCGCCCGCATTAGCATTAGCGTATGCAAATATGAATCTCGTTTCTCCCGAAGCAATTCTGTCTGCTAACGCGTCTGTAACATCGACCGTTTTTGTCATAACAGCAACTGTAATATCTTTATATGATGCAACAATATTAGCCGGTTTTTCAATCATATCGATACTTGATTCAAAATCAATTGTCGCTGTTGTTTCGGCATCAAGCAATGCTACATCCAAATTTCTGTCATTTCCTCTTGAAGATACTGTAGAAAATGTGAGCGTAGCGCTCTTTACCGAATCAGTTAAAGGAGCATCAAGACTAAACTCAGTATATCCTGTTGCAACCCAACCTGACGTTCCCCATAAATTGATATGATGTGTTTCAGCATCAAGGAACGTACCAGCCTCGTTCGATCCTCCCTGAGCTGATGCTGTGTGGACCAAGGTAGCTGTTACCGTCGTTTCCTCCGCATTGACCGTCAGTGTCAATCCAGAGAAAGCCGAAGACAACATAGTCAATGCCGCTATAGCGCTGACAAGTTTTTTACTTCTCATAAAAATCTTCCTCTCTCTTTAGAATTTTTTCCAAAAGGCAAAAAAGAACTTGCCCATGTTATCTTTATTATACTATTTTTAATTGTCTAATTCAATCAAAAAAACAGAGGTGTGCTATCTGTTTTTTGAACAAAATGATAACTCACCTCTGTTTAAGTTTAATAAATTTAATTTACTTAATTTTTATCACAATACGACGCCGTCTTTGAATATGGATATCTCTCTGTATCCATTTTTTTCATTGCATGTCTTTCTTCCCTCCGCAACCGAGATCACATATTCAAAAAATTCCTCGTCAAGATCAGCGCCGTCTATTATTCTTCCGGCGTTAAAATCTATCCAGCCGCTCTTTTTCTCCGCAAGCTGCGTGTTCGTGGCTATCTTGACCGTCGGCACGGGCGCGCCGACAGGTGTTCCGCGTCCTGTTGAAAACAATATCATATGACAGCCCGACGCCGTAAGGTTTGTTACAGCCACTATATCATTGCCCGGTCCTGTTAGAAGGTTTAGTCCCTTTTCTTTTACGCTCTCGCCTATCGCTATTACATCTGAAACAGCGTAGCTTCCGCTTTTCTGAACACAGCCAAGCGATTTATCCTCAAGCGTCGTTATTCCGCCAGCCTTATTTCCCGGTGACGGATTTTCATATACCACCTGATTGTGACTTGTAAAATAGTCCTTAAAATCATTTATAAGATTTACGACCTTGCTGAAAACCTCTTCGTTTTTTGCCCGGTTCATAAGTATCGTTTCTGCTCCGAACATCTCCGGCACCTCTGTAAGGATCGTGCTTGCTCCATGCTCAATGGCCATATCGGAGAAACGTCCTATAAGAGGATTTGCCGTAAGTCCCGAAAATCCGTCCGAGCCGCCGCATTTAAGACCTATTACAAGATCTGAAACATCGCATTCCTCTCTCTTCTCTGCTGATGCGCGCTTTACAAGCGTTTCAATTATCCCCAGCGCTTCCTCTATCTCATCATCAGCGTCCTGCGCTGAAAGAAATTTAACTCTGTCATCATCCCAGCTGCCAAGAGCCTTTTTAAATACCTCTATATTGTTATTTTCGCAGCCCAAGCCAAAAACAAGCACGCCTGACGCGTTCGGATGATTTACAAGCCCTTTTAGTATGCTCTGCGTTGTAGCCATATCAGCTCCAAGCTGTGAACAGCCAAACGGATGAGTAAATGTGAATATGCCGTCACACATTCCCTCAAATCTTTCGTTTGCAAGTTTTGCAATTTTTTCCGCCGCCTTGTTCACACATCCGACAGTATTCACGATCCATATCTCGTTTCTTATGCCGACTTTTCCGTCTGCTCTCTTATATCCCATAAAGGTTCTGTGTTTCTTTTCATATGATGGCAGTTCAACAGGCTCATACTTATATTCAAGTATCCCAGAAAGCTTTGTCTTTATATTATGCGTATGCACATGCTCGCCTTTTTTTATATCAACAACGGCTCTGCCGATAGGATATCCGTACTTTATTATATCCTCGCCCGCGCTTATGTCACGAAGCGCTGTTTTATGACCTCGCAGCTCGCCCTCAAGCTCTACTCCGACATTATCATTATTATGTATCTTAAGCATCATATTACCTCTTTAACAGCCGCGCGCATTCCGTTTTTATTTATCATATCAATATATTCCTTTATCTTATCGCCCATAAACGAAAGATCGCATCCCCAATATTCCGTATTCGACAATATCTCTTCTACTGACGCGTCCTTCATAAAGCTCATAACTGTGCTGTCATCATTCGCCTCATCGCCCTTGTAGAAAACTATGAGAGCAGCAAGTCCCATTGTGAGAACCTCCGGAAGTCTTTTATTGATATCATAATATTCAAGAAGGCTCGGAAGAACTCTGACCTTATACTTTGATACAGAGTTCAAAGCTATGCTCAACAAATAATGCTTTATAAACGGATTTTCAAATCTTTCAATGACCGCCTCGGCAAACTCCTCAAGCTCCGCCTTAGGAA
>CALXSW010000248.1 GCA_944391255.1 uncultured Clostridia bacterium
GCGAGCTCTATCCAGTCGCTGTGTATCGTTCCGAACTCATCGCGCTCTATTATGTATGATTTTATGATATAATATACAGCCTGCCCAACCACATACGAGCTATGGCCCTTTGTATACATACCGTCAAACCACCAGCCCTTTGCAGACCATTTCCCGTCATTTACCGCGTCATAAAGCAGACCTGAATTTTTATTCGGACTATTCTCGACCGCCGAATTTATAAAACAAAGCGCCTGCTCCCTTTTCCTCTCGTCTTTAAACAACGACGCTGCGAGAAGCATAGGATACGCGACAGACATTCCGTTCGTCCACGAAAGCGAGCCAAGCTTGTTATACCTGTATCCATTTTCATCATCAAATACAAATCCCGAATACATGCCGTCATCATCGAGCCACGCAAAATCTGCCACAGCGTCAGACAGCTCCTTTGACGCCTCTTTTATATCCGCTCCTTTTCTCGGCATCTCATGATACCTGTAATACACATCTTTTATCGCCTCGTTAACACCTGTTTCCGCCGGAGCGCAATATTTATACAGACATATCTCCGCGCTTACGCTCTCGCCAGCGACTATCTCAGACGGAGTAGATTCACGCTCTTAAAGAGTATGTGACGACACATTATATTCAGGCGCGTTCTCAGATCCTATCGTCCAACCTATGCTGCCATCGTCTATAGAGCATGAATAACCGCAGAATATCTTTTTCTCGTTTGCGCATATATAAGGCGCGGCGCTTATGCCGTATATCTTTTCACCGTCATACGCAAAAAGAGCCGGATGCGAAAGTCTGTCGCCGCGCACCATCCACCATGACGACGATGGCATTTCCGGCTCGCCCAGTCTCAACCGCGGATATCTGTTTTCCACTCTCTGCGGACACTCGCCCCTGTTATGCCCATACATAAACGCCGGCATAAAAAAGCGCGCCCCGCTCTTTGCGAAAATATATCTCACCTGTATTATGCCTCTGAACGCCGCGCCGCATATGTTTTTTACTGTCAATACAACGCGCACAGGATCACCCGCCGTTCCCGTTCCACCGATTTGTTTTATATTCGTGCTAAGTCCCTCATCAGCGGCGCTTATATATCTGTTCCTTTCTCTGCCATGTTCCCTGTTCTCATCTCTGCATACGACAATATCAAATGCCATTCCTTTCATCTCCTTGTACAAATATGGTATTATTTAAATCAACGTTTTTAAATTCCGTTTATATTATAAAGCATTACCATTATTTTGTACATTATTAAATTAACGCTTGAATATGCAGTAAACAGTATTTCTATATTCTGTGCTTTATAGCAAAACTCGGCGAACAGTCATATACTCTGCAAAACGCCTTGTAAAAAGTGGAATAATTTCTAAATCCTGTGGCAATAGCTGACTCAAGAAGGTTATTATTCTTCCTGTACAGCGCCATCACTCGCTGAAGCCGTTTTTTTATTATATAGTCATTTATAGTTATTCCTGTATGCTTTTTGAACATCGTACACATATACTGCTTATTTATGTGCATATGCTCCGCTATCTCATCAAGCGCCAGTTTTTTTCGAGATTATTCAGAATATACGCTATTATATCGCCGACATATTCATTTTTATACGCTTTGCTGTGCGCCGAGCCGCGGCTTTTTACAAGCATATATATAAGCTCCGTCACAACGCACTGCAAAAGCACATTATTTGTCTCGCCGTTTTTTGCGTACTCGTCAAGGCGCTCAAACTGCTCTTTTATCCTGTAAGACGAGGTGTTTACATTTATCACATTATCCTTTGCGGCGTCACGGTCATAAAGCTCATCGAGCAGCTCGCCGCAGCCGCACAGCTGAAAATATTTTATAGGTATATACAGATTGATCCGCTCATATTTCCCGCCATGCTCTTTTTCCACTCCGTGCATCTCGTCAGGTCTTAATATAAGCACATCGTCCTTAACAACAGGGTATATGGCATTTTCTATCATAAAATCTGAATTGCCCTCAACTATATATGTGATCTCAAAAACATCTATATGGCTGTGCAGCACCCCCGAATTTATATTTGAATAGTCGGGATCATATTTATGCTCGTATGTAAAAAAATCATTTGATATACCGCATATCTTCATAGCTGCTCTCTCCTTCCATTTATGATACGTTTAGATATAATGATTATACCATACGATACTTCTTTTCTCAATAAATTTATTAACACAAATCTTATGTAATAAATATAATTATACGATCAAAAAAATAGCCGCCAAACGTATCGCGTCCGGCGGCTGTCTTGCTGTTTATTTTTCATTTACTTTGACGATATAACCGTCATCGCTGTGATCGACAGTGATACTGTCACCCGCTTTTATCTCTCCATCGATTATTTTCTCTGAAAGGAGATCCTCAAGCTCGTTCTGGATAGCTCTTCTTAACGGTCTTGCGCCGTAAACTCTGTCGAAGCCCTCATCTGATATCTTTTCGATGCACGCGTCTGTGAACGATACGGTTATCTCATTTTCCGCAAGTCTCTTTTCAAGCGACTTGAGCATAAGTCCCGCGATCTTCTTTATGTCTTCTTTTTCAAGACGGTCAAACACGATGATCTCATCTATTCTGTTTAAGAACTCCGGACGGAATGCGCGTTTTACTTCCGCCATTACCTTATCCTTTATTGTTTCCTTTTCACTCTTTGAGTCGGAAGCATTTCCAAAACCAAGCTTTGACGTGCCATTTCCGAGTATTTCACTCGCGCCAAGGTTAGATGTCATGATTATTACTGTATTTTTGAAATCGACTCTTCTTCCCTGAGCGTCTGTAAGGATACCATCATCGAGGATCTGGAGCATGATGTTAAACACATCAGGATGCGCCTTTTCGACCTCGTCAAAAAGGATAACTGAATAAGGATGCTTTCTGATCTTCTCTGTGAGCTGTCCGCCCTCTTCAAATCCAACATATCCCGGAGGTGAACCGATGAACTTTGATACGGCATGCTTTTCCATGTACTCCGACATATCAACTCTTATGAGTGAATTTTCCGAGCCGAACAAGCTTTCGGCAAGCGCTTTTGTAAGCTCTGTCTTACCTACGCCTGTAGGTCCGAGGAACAGGAATGAACCGATAGGTCTCTTAGGATCCTTAAGTCCCGCGCGGCCTCTCTTTATAGCCTTTGCCACTGCCGTTACAGCCTCATTCTGACCGATAACACGCTCATGAAGGATATTTTCAAGATTCTTAAGCTTTTCCATTTCCTCCTGCTTAAGCTTTGACGCCGGAATATTAGTCCAGTCTGAAAGGATCTCAGCTATATCGTTTTCATCTACTACGAGATTTGACGATGTGCCTGTTCCCTTCCATTTCTTTTCAAGCTCATCTACCTCGCTCTGGAGCGCCTTTTCCTCGTCACGGATCTTAGCCGCCTTTTCATATTCCTGAGCGTTTACAGCCTCTTCCCTTTCGCTTGAAAGCTTTTCAAGCTGTTTTTCCTTTTCCTTGAGGTCAGGAGGAGCTGTCTGCGATGAAAGCTGTTTCTTTGATGATGCCTCGTCTATAAGGTCAATAGCCTTATCAGGAAGGAATCTGTCTGTTATATATCTCGCCGACATTGACGCGGCTGCCTTAAGCGCTTCATCTGTTATAGTAACGCCGTGATGCGCCTCGTATTTGTCGCGTATACCTTTAAGTATCTCTACCGTTTCATCAACTGTCGGCTCGCCTACAGTTACAGGCTGGAAACGTCTTTCAAGTGCGGCGTCCTTTTCGATATATTTCTTGTATTCCTTAAGCGTTGTAGCGCCTATGAGCTGCAATTCACCTCTTGCGAGGAATGGTTTAAGAATATTTGACGCGTCAAGCGATCCCTCTGAGTTTCCGGCTCCTACAAGTGTGTGGAACTCGTCAACAAACAGTATAACATCTGTAGAGTTCGTCACCTCATCGATCACCTTTTTAAGTCTTTCCTCAAACTCGCCGCGGTATTTCGCGCCTGCGATCATTGCAGAAAGGTCTATTGAAACAAGACGCTTATCCTTAAGCAGCTCCGGAACATCTCCGCTCGCTATCTTCTGAGCAAGTCCTTCAACTACCGCTGTTTTACCAACACCAGGCTCACCTATAAGACACGGATTGTTTTTCGTTCTTCTTGACAATATCTGAACGACTCTTTCTATCTCCTTGCTCCTTCCGATAACAGGGTCAAATCTGTTTTCACGCGCAAGCTCTGTGAAATCTCTGCCGTATTCGTCAAGCGTAGGAGTCTTTGTTTTTCCCTTTCCTTTTGCTGCCGCCTTATATGAACCGCTTGACGACACCTCTGTAACACCTGAATTAAGAGCGTCCACAACGTCCTCATATACCTGTCTTATATTAAGTCCCAATGACACAAGAACTCTTACACCCACGCTTTCGCCGTCGCGCAGTATAGCCATGAGCAAATGCTCCGTTCCGATATAGCTGTGGCCCATATGGCTCGCCTCCATAGCCGCAAGCTGAAGTATACGCTTTGTTCGCGGTGTGAGCGGAAGCTCGCTTTCATTCGGTATCGGCTCGTTTGCGCCTGTAAGCTCTGTTATTTTTTCTATTATCTTATCGTCTGTGATATCATATTTCGCAAGCACCTTTGCAGCTACTCCCGAGCCTTCTCTCGCAAGACCTGCCGCTATATGCTCGCTGCCTATATATGAATGTCCAAGCTCGCACGCGATATCGTGCGCTTCGCTTATTGCGATCCTTGCTCTTTCAGTAAAGTTTGAAAATAACATATCATTTTCCTCCTTTATAAATTTACCTATTTCTTAATTTACCTATCTCTTTATCGTTATTTAAACATTAGCCCTTATCATGTCCGCGCGTTTCACATCTCGTTCTGCCGCCGACAGTCCGCCGCCGTCAGATATGACAGCCGGAGCGATCTTTATCATGAGCTCAAGCGGTGTCATTTTGCCGTCGCATTTAATTATTCCCATATTCTGGCCAAGCATAACATCTGAAAGCAGCTGCTTTGCCTCTGCCGATGAAATACTTCTCGCGTATTTCAAAATACCGTACGCTCTGCAAACCTTATCCTCTATGCCTGTCTTGTTTTTGCTTATAAGTATTTTTCTCGCTTCTTTTTCAAGATCACTGAGCTTATTTACAACATTTTTTACCTTATTTAATATCTCCTGCTCTGTCAGTCCCATAGTGATATTGTTTGAGATCTGGAACATGCTGCCCTCTGAGCTTGTTCCCTCGCCGTACATTCCTCTTACCGCTATGCCCATGCCTGATATCGACTGCATTACTCTGTTTATATTTCCCGTCAGCACGAGTCCGGGAAGATGCATCATGACAGATGCTCTTAACCCTGTTCCGGCATTTGTAGGACACGCCGTAAGATATCCGAATTTCTCATCATACGCGTAAGTAAGACTTTCCTCTATAACATCATCGACCTTATCCGCGAGATCATACGCTTCATCAAGATGATATCCGCCCATTATGATCTGCAGTCTTATATGATCCTCTTCCATAAACATTATGCTCATTGTTCTGTTTTTATTAATGAGAACCGAGCGGCCGTTTCCCTGCATCATCTGCGGACTTATCAAATGCTCCTCAAGAAGCTTCAGCTTTTCTTCCTTATTCTTCTTGTCAAGCTCATACAGCTCAAAATCATTGGCAAGCGTTGAATTGCTTTTAAGGATCGAATCCTGAAGCTGCTTCGTCACCGCCGCCTTATCCTTAAGCGCTGCCGGGAATGGCGTCTTGTCAAGATTTCTGGCAAGCCTTATTCTCGATGAGATAACTATACCGTCATTAAGATCATTATACCAGATCATTTTAAAGCGCCTCCTTCTATAGATTTGATCTCCGCGTGCAGCCTTGCTGCCTCCTCGTAATTTTCTGCCGCTACAGCTTCCTTAAGCTTTCTCTTAAGCTCATCAAGTCTGCGCTTAGCTTTTATTTGCGTGCCTGACTTTGACGGCACCTTGCCCACATGCTGCGCGCTTGAATGCACCTGACGCAAAACTGAGCTTGCCCCGCTCTCAAACGTCTTATAACATTCACCGCATCCGAATTTTCCCGTCTTATTAAAATCAGCCCATGTGTGACCGCATACAGGACACACTCTGTTCTCCTTAGGCGTCATCTGCGGCGCTGAGAATGGCCCCATATTGTCAAACATATCAAACAGTTCTGAAAACAGATCCATCATAATTCATTTACCTCCTTAACCACATCTCAATTTCCCAAAAGCTCTTTAAGACAACACTTAATTATATCTGCTCTTACAACATCTCTGTTCTGCGCGTTTATAAGCGCCTCATTGCTTGTAGCTGCCGCTATGATTTTCGCCTGATCATCTGTAATACTACCTCTCTTCACCAACATTCTAAGGCAGTCGCCCGCCTCGCTTTCATTAAGCTTCTTTATATATATTGCAGTGATGCCGCCTGACGGCTGCACCCTTCTTATTCTGACGCATCCGCCGCCGCCTCGCTGCGAGTCCACTATATATCCTCTCTCCGGACTGAACCGCGTCTGGAGCACGTAATTGATCTGAGACGGCACACAGCCGAAAATTTCTGCCAGCTCATTGCGCTGGATCCTCAGCCAATCGTCCTTCTCCTGTTTTAAAAGCTCCAGTATGAACGATTCTATCTTATCGGACATCCTCATATTACTCACCTTCTATGCAAACTTTTTAATTTTATTTTTGACTTTGACTTTCTTTGACCTTTAACTTAATTACATTATACCACTTTTTCGTTTAAAATCAATGTTTTTTCTGTATCAATTTTATGAATATTTTGTGAACACGCGTATTTTAGCGCTAAAACGCTGAAAAATATTCTAAAATTTTTAATTTTTTTCAAAAAAACAGTGGTAATATTAAAAAATATATGTTATAATAATAGATGTGTATATTTATTTGTACATGTATTTTGATTTTGACACGTTTTTAGTAAAGACGATCTCTAAAAAAATATGACCTTGAAATACATGAACATATTATTATTATGAGGTGAAAAAATTGAGTTTATTTGATAAAATTTTCGGCACTTACTCAGAGCGCGAGCTTAAGCGTATCCACCCTATCGCACAGAAGGTAGTAGACCTTGAGGAGGATATGGCAAAGCTTACTGATGCCGAGCTTAAAGCTAAGACAAAGGAATTCAAAGAACGCTATGCCAACGGTGAAACACTTGACGATCTTCTTCCGGAGGCCTTTGCCGTAATGCGCGAGGCGAGCTGGAGAGTTCTTGGAATGAAACACTTCTATGTACAGATCATAGGCGGTATCATCCTTCACCAGGGCCGTATCGCAGAAATGAAAACAGGTGAGGGTAAAACTCTCGTTTCAACTCTCCCGGCATACTTGAACGCTCTCACAGGCAAGGGTGTACATATCGTTACTGTTAACGATTACCTTGCAAAGCGTGACTCAGAGTGGATGGGAAAGGTATACCGTTATCTTGGTATGTCCTGCGGTCTTATAATCCACGAAAAGACAAATGACGAAAGACGAGAAGCGTACGCGTGTGATATCACATACGGTACAAACAACGAGCTCGGATTTGACTATCTGCGTGACAACATGGTCGTTCACAAAGAACAGATGGTTCAGCGCGGTCATAATTACGCTATCGTCGATGAGGTCGACTCTATCCTTATAGATGAGGCGAGAACTCCGCTTATTATTTCAGGTATGGGCGAAACAGCTACTGAGCTTTACAGAGTCGCTGATATGTTTGTAAAGCGTCTTAAAAAAGAGGTCGTAACGGCTCATGATGACAAACAGCTCGACACAGATGTTGACGCTGATTATATAGTAGATGAAAAGGCCAGAACAGCCACGCTTACAGAACGCGGCGTTGCAAAGGCTGAAAAGGCATTTAATATCGAAAACCTTGCCGATCCTGAAAATATGAAGCTTTTGCATCATATAAATCAGGCTCTCGCAGCTAACGGCACGATGCACCGCGATCAGCAGTATATCGTAACACCTGAGGGCGAGGTAATGATCGTTGACGAATTTACAGGCCGTGTTATGCCGGGCAGAAGATACAGCGACGGTCTTCACCAGGCGATAGAGGCTAAGGAAGGCGTTAAGGTAGAACACGAGTCAAAGACTCTCGCTACAATAACATTCCAGAACTTCTTTAGATTATACGGAAAGCTGTCAGGTATGACAGGTACAGCTCTCACTGAGGAAGAGGAATTCCAGCATATATATAAGCTCGATATAGTAGCTGTTCCTACAAACAAGCCGGTACAGAGAATAGACCTTCCGGACAGCGTATATAAGACAGAAGCCGGAAAATTCTCGGCAGTTATAAAGCAGATACAGGAATGTCATGCAAAGGGGCAGCCTGTACTTGTAGGTACTGTAAATGTTGACAAATCAGAGCTTCTCAGCAAGATGCTCAAAAAGATGGGTATAAAGCACAATGTATTGAACGCTAAATATCATGAAAAAGAAGCTGAAATAGTTGCTCAGGCCGGTAAAAAGGGTGCGGTAACTATCGCTACAAACATGGCAGGCCGAGGAACTGATATCATGCTCGGCGGTAACGCTGAATACCTTGCAAAGCATGAAATGGTAAAACAGGGATTTTCTGATGAGCTCATCGCGGAGGCTACAGGCTTCGGCGACACAGACGATGAGGAAATCCTAAACGCAAGAAAGGTATTTACAGAGCTTAACGAAAAGTTCAAGAAGGATATCCAGCCTGAAAGAGAAGAAGTTATAAAAATAGGCGGTCTCTTTATTATAGGTACAGAACGCCATGAGTCAAGACGTATCGATAACCAGTTAAGAGGACGTGCCGGACGTCAGGGTGACCCGGGCGCGTCAAAGTTCTTCCTATCGCTTGATGATGACCTTATGAGAATATTCGGCAGCGAGCGAGTAAAGAAGATGGTAGAAACATTTGGTCTTGAGGAGGATCAGCCTATTGAGGCAAATATCCTCACAAAATCTATCGAAAACGCACAGAAGAGCCTTGAAAGCCGTAACTTTGATTCACGTAAGCACGTTCTCCAGTATGACGAGGTAATGAACCAGCAGCGTAAGATCATATATGGTCAGCGTCAGATGGTTCTCGACGGAGCAGATCTCCACGAGCAAATACAGGATATGATCTCACAGATCATAGACAGCGCTATAGACACATATATAGGCTATTCGGAAATACCTGAAGACTGGAACCTCCGCGCGCTCACTGAATTTGCAAATTCAAATCTCCGCGCAAACGGTGCTTTTGAAGTTACAGACGAGGATCTTGACACTATTACACGCGAGGATATAAGAGAATCTCTCAAGGAGATAGCACTTAAGAAGTACGAGGAACAGTGCGAGATATTCGGCGAGCAGATGCCGGAGCTTGAAAGAGTTATTATGCTCAGAGTCGTTGACACTCTCTGGATGGATCACCTCGATGAAATGGAACACATAAAGAGAGAGATCGGAC
>CALXSW010000249.1 GCA_944391255.1 uncultured Clostridia bacterium
CATCTATAACGAAATACGGCGTCATGATATGGACGTATTTTTTTGATGTGTTTAATATGTCCACATACGCGTTTCTGCCTACGCACATTTCATCGAGCGGAGAGTCGGCAAACGGAATCACATATCCCTCCGCGGAATGTATTGCGTACCGCTTTGAGCATGACAGATAATATTTAAAATCTATATTAATAGCGTCCTCTACCGTGCACCACATCGTCAGGAACATCTGTGTGTAGCTTGCAACCGCTTCGCCCTCTATCATAAATCCGACGTCTTTCCAGTGCCCGAAACGGACGATGGTGTTTATATATTCATCGGCTAAGTTGATGCCGCCTGAAAACGCGCAGCGGCCGTCTATAACAATGACCTTGCGGTGATCACGGTTGTTCTGGTATGTTGAGAGAAGCGGCTGTACAGGCGCGAATATCTGGCATTTTATTCCCTTTTTTTCAAGTGTCAGGTTATAGTCGTTAGGCATTATACCCATGCAGCCCATTCCGTCGTACATAAATCTGACCTCAACACCCTGCTTTACCTTGCGTTCAAGTATCGAAAGCATTTTTTTCCACATTTCGCTGTGGGTATTTACTATGAAAAATTCTATAAAAATAAATTCTGTCGCCTTTTCAAGCTCCTCGCACATAGTTTCAAACATATCCTCGCCTATGCTGAAATATCTAAATTTTGTGTTCTTATAAGCCGAGTAACCGGCAGCGTTTGACAGGTATTTCACAAGAGATGTTTCATAGTGCAGATCGTCCATTTCTTTTATAGTATCACCGTCATACGGTTTAAATGCGGCAATTTCTTTTTCGGCGTTCGTGTGAGCTGACTTTATACCTTTCTGGACAAGGTCGGTGTGCATATAAATATAAAAGAACCAGCCAAAAACGGGAACTACGGCGATAAGCATTATCCATGTTATTTTAAAAGCCGTTTCCTCATGGCGGTTTACTTCTATAAGTATAAGAATTATGCTTATTATGTTTGACGCGAGAAGAAAGAAATGCGCGTTATTTCTTACATTAAAAACGTAAATGGCTATCAGCGCGAGCTGTGCCATTAGAGTAATGATAGCAAAAAATTTATTAGAATAGATAAGCTTTAAAAATTTACTCATATTTTAGAAAATATCCCCTTTAATAAAATCAATAATCTTTTGTGTTTCTTATTTCTTTGAAAACCGTTTTCTCATCACCGTTCTGGAGCATAAGAAGCCATTTTTCAAGCAGCGCCGCCGTTTCGGGGTGCATCATATTTTTAGCGTTTCCGCCGTTGTAGTAATTTATAGGATTGTCATTTGTGTAATTCTTGCCAAGATAAACCTTGCCGGCAGCGACTCTGTCGCAGAACATTTCTTTCACATATTTTATAGGCATTTTAACAGCGCCCATTTTCCTTGTTTTCGGATTGTAATCAGTCCAGTATTCAAAATGGTGCTTATTCCTGCCCTTGTGATGCATCCACGCTCTTGAATATCCGTAGATCTCACGCTCTCTTTCCGTCGGGCTTTTTGTGCCGAGAAAATATTTTGCGCCCGGTATAAATTCGGTGGGACTGTATTTTGAAAGATCGTGAAGCAGACCTCGTACAGGTATTCCGGCTTTTACGCAGTGGATGAAAACGATCCATTTATGCTTGTTTATGGTTGCAAGATGTTTGAAAAAACCAATCATTTTATCCGCCTCTTTTTGTGTTTACCGCGTTACGGCAAATAATTGCGTCCGCGGTATTTTATGTTAGTTTGATATTATTTTACCACATTACAATGTTATTTTCAATAGATTTTGGCAAAATAAAATTAGAGCTGAGCTGTCGGTTTTTGTCACTGTTGTCCACGATTTATATCTGTACTGCGAAAATTTCAGTGTATGTGTTTTTATATTATAATATTTCGTAAATATTATAAATTTCCGGTAAAATGTTTCCTGAGTGCGTGCAGGATGTAAATCTGTATAAAAAACTCATTTAATTATAACAATTAGATTGACAAAACGTATAGATTCGTTGTATAATATAGGTAATAAATTTAAATCCCTCAGGGAGAGAAGGAGAATAGCAATGGGTTATTATTTTGATGATACAAAGAGTATCAACGCATACGAGGGCACAGACGCGAAGGCTGTGCTTGCATCTTTGGCTTATAGATTTATGGGACAGAACCTGAAGCATGATCTGTACTACAGAGCATATACTAATGCCGGAATAGTTCGTACTACAGATTACCGCTATATAGTTGATTTTAACAAGATCTTCCCGGAAAGTAAGGATAAGGACTGCGTATGGGCATTTACAAAGCTCTGGTCAGACGGTGATGCAACATTTGGACTTGATTTCAACTGTTTCGGACCGATGATGATGCTTGTAAACGGCGAGCAGGTGTATAAGTCTGATATATTCAAGGAAAGATATTCAGAAACAGCTACACGCGAATTTATCCCGCTTAAAAAGGGTTGGAATGATATCCGTATCCGCTGGGAAAAGACAAAGGCTGGTTTTGGAGCTCAGTTTGGTACATGGATAGGAAAATGGGATCTCTATACATTGATGCCTACAAAGGAAAGAGACGGACAGGAAGGCTTTGTGTTTACAGAGCTTGTTGATGACAGCTACGTTCCTGAATTTGAGTTGGGAATGAGCGAGGCTGATTTTGACAAGAAGCTTTATCCAGAAATAGCATTTGAGGATGACGGCAAAGGTCAGCTGACACATATGTACGGAACGCCTGAGGGCAAGTACGCTATGGCATGGACAAAAGCATTCTTTGATGAAATGGGCGTAAAGCCATATACATTTAAGCTCAATTCAAAGGGCGCTTGCAGCGTTTATGTGGACAGAAACGAGGTTTTCTCAACAGAAGGCGGAGAGAGCGAGTTTAGTGTTGATATTAAATTTGGCGAGCATGATATATTTGTAAAATCGGTATGCGGCGGAGACTGGGGCTTTGACCTTGAAATTGAAGGAATAAAGCTTAAGAGTGCCGCAAGAGTAAAGGGCACAGATGATGTCTGGATGTACATAGGCCCGTTTGAGGCTGATTACGAGTTCCCATATGACAGAGCTTGTGATATGCACCATGTTGTAGGCGAGCCTAAGACATATTGGAGACTTAATGCGAAGGACACATTTGTAAGACCGTATAATGAAAATACTCTTTACGGCCGTTGGAACTATCCTCTCGGCGTAACTATATACGGCTTGCTCCATACAGCTCTTGAGCTTGGCTCAGAGGATATAAAGCAGTACATAAAGGATCATGTTCAGCTTTGCTGCGATACTCTCGAATACGCTTTATGGGATAAGGAGCAGTACGGCGGAGCAACATCGATCCACAACCTGCTGACAAGTATCGACAGCCTTGATGACTGCGGTTCATTCGCGTCAACAATGCTTGAGGTAAACAAGTATATGCCTTTAGACGGTGTAAAGGAAGTAGCTGATTATGTAGGCGACTTCATATTCAATAAGATGTCAAGACTTGAGGACGGAACATTCTGGAGAGAGGATCTTATGCATCACTTCCACAACCTCACATTGTGGGCAGATGATCTGTATATGAGCGTTCCGTTCCTGACAAGATATTATAAATTTACAGGAGATATAAAGTACGCTGATGATGCTGCAAAGCAGTTCTTCGGATTTAAGAAGAGATTGTTTATGCCGGAGCAGCAGATAATGTCGCATGTATACGATTTCAAATATGACACAATGACAGGTGTTCCATGGGGACGAGGAAACGGCTGGGTAGTATTCTCAATGACAGAGCTGTTGGCAGAGCTGCCGAAGGATCACGAGCTGTACAATGATCTTGTGGAATTTCTCAACACATTGTGCGAGGGTTATCTCAGACTTCAGGATGAGGACGGCATGTGGCATCAGGTCATAACAGACTGGGAGTCATATCCTGAAACATCATGCACATCAATGTTTATATACGCGTTCTCACGCGGTATAAGATACGGATGGCTCAAAGATCCTGAAAAGTATGTAAAGGCTATATACAAGGGTTGGGAAGCTATAACAAAGACATCTGTTGACACATACGGAAACGTATATGGCGTATGCAGAGGCTCTGAATTTGCATTCATCCCTGACTATTATAAGTATGAGCTTGGTTGGAATCTTAACGATACTCACGGTACAGGTATAGTAATGCTTGCGGGTATCGAGGTAATAAGATTGAGTGATTTCCTCGCTGAATGATCAGCATATTTAAGTTGAATAATGAACATATTTAATATGAAATAAATTAAACACAAAAAACGCTCCATTATCGGGGCGTTTTTTGTGCGAGTTTTATGTTGAAAATTTAACAAAAAAGATGTATAATTATGTACAGGTTCGCATAAATTTACAAAATTTCGGGTTAGATTATCAGCGTGTTTCCACCTGATACGAAAACGGAATGAGCAGACGATTTAATATTGCGAGGATCGGAAAGGGTTATCTGATACAGGGTATCCTGTCGCTTTTTTATGTCTGATCATGCCGTTTGCGTATCGGTAAGAGCCTTGGGATAAGTTAAATTATGCGGTTGGGACAAATAAAATTTTTACGGAAGTAAGAGGGAAAAGACATGGAAAGTTTGATGAATTTCGAATATAAGTACTTGCTCGACATAGCGCTTATATTGATGGCAACGAAATTACTTGGAATGCTGACGAGAAAGATACAGCTTCCGCAGGTCGTAGGCGCGCTTTTAGCGGGCCTTGTGCTGGGACCGGCATTGCTTGGCTGGGTGCATGAAACAAACGTTATAAAGAGTATTTCGGAAGTCGGCGTAATTGTGCTGATGTTTACGGCCGGTCTTGAAACGGACGTAAAAGAGCTTAAAAATTCCGGATTAAAATCGTTTGTCATAGCGCTTATGGGCGTTATAGTTCCGCTGATCGGCGGATATTTTATAGCGAACGCGTTCTTTCCGGCGACAGACAAAATAGGCATGATGCAGAACCTGTTTATAGGTGTTATCCTGACAGCTACATCAGTTTCTATAACTGTTGAAACGCTTAAAGAGCTTGGAAAACTCACCACGAGATCGGGAAATGCAATACTTGGCGCGGCGCTTATAGACGACGTGCTTGGCATAATAGCGCTTACCGTTATAACGAGCTTTGCCGACAGCAGCGTTTCATTCGGCGTCGTTGCTGCGAAGATACTCGGATTCTTCGTTTTCTGCGGTATAGTGGCATTTATAGTAGTGAAGTTAGGTGTGCCGTGGATAAACAAATACAGAAAGGACTTGAGAAGATTTAATATTCTCGCGTTTTCATTCTGTCTGTTCATGTCATTTGCGGCTGAATTTTTCTTCGGCGTATCAGATATAACAGGCGCGTTCGTTGCGGGTCTGGTGCTTTCAAATACGAGAAAGACAACATATATGTTGCATAGATTTGATACAGTTTCATATCTGCTCCTTTCGCCTATATTCTTCGCAAGCGTCGGACTAAAGGTTGAGATCGGAACGATGAGCAGCACTATAATATGGTTCTCCGTTCTTATACTCGTTATCGCGATACTCACAAAGATCGTCGGCTGCGGACTTGGCGCTAAGATGTGCAGATACACAAATCTCCAGTCGGTCAAGATCGGTCTTGGAATGGTTTCAAGAGGTGAGGTAGCGCTTATAGTTGCCACAAAGGGCGCGGCAGTAATGCTTGCCGACAACACAAGTCTTATGCGTCAGGAATGCTTTGCGCCTATAATAATAGTCGTAGTCGCGACAACGATAATAACGCCTATAATGCTCAAGCTTGTATACAAATGGCAGGAAAAGCATTATGCCGTTCCGAGCGACCGTATGGAAACATCGGTGCTTGTCGAAAAGCATGCCGAAAAACATCATCTCGAAAAACTCACTCAGCAGGTGCTTTTGCAGCATAATGACAGCATAGAGCAAAACAGAAAGATGAAAAATGATAAGAAATAATAAAAAAAGAGCAGAAAATTAAAAAAAAGACTTGACAAAATCGATGTTTACTAATATAATAGTAGCGGTGTCTAATTGAAAATTGGAAATGAATGCAGCGGACTGGAGCTGCGGTTAATAATTTAGGAGGTGCAGATATTATGAAAATGACATTTCAGCCAAAGAAGCGTCAGAGAGTAAAGGTTCACGGTTTCAGAGCAAGAATGGCTACAAAGAGCGGAAGAAAGGTCCTTGCGGCAAGACGCGCTAAGGGCAGAAAGACTCTTACAACTTCAGATAAATAATTTTTACGGGAGCCGTAGAGAGGTTTCCCCCTGCTGACCGTTATTTTTGCGTATGTTATGGGGGAGTCCTTTGTGGACTCCCGATTTTATTTTATGCGTATGCGGTGAGGAGTTTTTAACTTGAAGAATACTCAGAGCTTAAAGCTGAACAAGGATTTCAGGATGCTATATAAGCGCGGTAAGTCAGTCGCGGGCGGCTTTGTGGTCATATATCATAGGCCGAATAAGCGCGGCTTTAACAGAGTTGGATTTACCGTTGGCAAATCGGTAGGCAAGGCTGTTCAGCGAAACAGAACGAAACGTCTTATGAGAGAAAGCTACAGACTGCTTGAGGACAGGCTCAGTATCGGCTCGGATATGGTAATAGTCGCAAGAAACAGAGCCGAAGGCAAGACGTTCGATCAGATATACCGTGATATGGAATTTGTGTTAGGCTCACTCGGCTTGCTTGATGGCAAGCGCAATTGATTTACGGATCATTTATATTTACTGTTATGAAAAGAATACTTATTTTTTTAATTAAAATTTATAGACACCAGATATCGCCGCTAAAAGGAGTTGGGACATGCCGGTTTACCCCTACATGTTCTGAATATGCCATGCAGGCGATAGAGAAATATGGTGCATTAAAGGGCGGATATCTCGCTGTCCGCCGCATTCTGCGGTGCAGACCGTGGGGCGGTGGCGGATATGATCCCGTGCCGTAAACAGAGAATGTACCGGAAAGGATATTTTTATGTGGCATTATATTGTATTGGCGCTCGGTTGGATTATCAAGGTCATATATGAGCTGACTCTTAATTATGGTGTTGCGATCATATTATTTACAATAATCATAAAGAGCATTTTGTTACCACTTAATATCAAATCTCAGAAGTCAATGAGAAAGCAGCAGAAAATACAGCCTATAGTGGCAGAGCTGCAGAAAAAGTACGCAAACGATCAGGCTAAGCTCCAGCAGGAGATGATGAAGGTCTATAAGGATAATAACGTGAGTATGGCTGGCGGCTGTCTGCCTATGCTTATCCAGATGCCTATTATTATAGCTCTTTATCAGGCTATAAGACGTCCTCTTACGTACATGTTCAATGTGCCGTATAAGGATGTGCCGGCAGAGATCCTCGACAAGGTTAATTTCCTTAAGGACTCAATGCTTGAGAAGTTCCCTGAGGTCGTTGGCAATCTTGCGAATGTTGACGCCGCAAATATTATCAAGGAATCACAGATACAGCTTTCAGACTGGGCGCACCGTATAAACGGCAGCGGCGATCCGTGGTTTATAAACTTTAATTTCCTTGGCCTTGATCTGTCAAACACACCTTGGTCAGCTATAAACTACCTGTCTGACATACCTAATCATCTTGATGTGTTCGCGCTTTTGATAATACCTGTATTGGCAGTTATCAGCTCGATAGTTCAGACAAAGGTATCTACAAAGATGAGCGGACAGGATCTGAACCAGAATTCAAACAGCCAGGCGGCGGCAATGAGCAAAAGTATGCTCTGGATGATGCCTGTTATGACGGGATATTTCACATTGGTATTTCCTGCCGGTCTTGGTCTTTACTGGATCATAAGTGGTGTTGTTCAGATAATCCAGCAGTTTGTATTGTATTATTATTTTGAGAAGAAAGGGGAGGAAGTAGTTGTCAAAGTTCCCGAAAGCAAACATAACAATAGAAAAAAGAGCAAAAAGCGTAGATGAAGCTATAGCTGAGGCGGTAGCAGAGCTTGGCGTAAGCAGAGATAAAGTAAGTGTTGAGATCGTGCAGGAAGGCTCAAAGGGATTCCTTGGTCTTGGCGCAAAGGAAGCCGTTGTAAGAGTCAGCGTTGAAGCGGCAGACAGCGCGGCGCCTGTGGCAACTGAAGCTCCTGCAAAGGTAGAGCCGGAGAAAACAGAAACAGTTAAGGCGGCAGATACTGCAAAAGCGGCTGAAGAGCCTGCTGCGGCTGCGGAAAAGGCTGTTTCAAAGAGAGTTTACTCATCACCGGCTCCGGAAGAAAACGCGAAGAATTTTATAAGTGATGTTTTGTCGGCAATGGGTATTGAGGTCTCAGTGTCGGCAGTTTTAGAGGATGACGTTATAAAGGTCAACCTTGAAGGTGATAATATGGGTATCGTTATAGGCAAGCGCGGCGACACGCTTGACAGCCTGCAGTATCTCACATCACTTGTCGTAAACAGAAATGTTGACGAAAGAATAAGAATATCGATCGACACTGAAAACTATCGTGAAAAGCGTTCAGACGCTTTGATAGCTCTTTCAAACAGACTTGCCGCTAAGGTGGCAAGATCTGGCAAGAAGTTCACATTGGAGCCAATGAATCCTTATGAAAGAAGGATCATTCATTCGAATCTTCAGGATAATGAAGATGTTACAACATTCTCTATAGGTCAGGAACCATATAGAAAGGTAGTAATATCTCCTAAGAATCCAAGACCTTACGGCAAAAGAGGCGGCTATAACAAGAACCGCAAGTCGCGCAGCATGAGCCGCGGCGGTTACAGACGTACATATGATAAGCGCGAGAAGACAGCTGAAAAGTCACAGAACGCGTCTGCGACATATAAGGCAGATTTCAAGCCGCAGCAGCATAAGGCTGAATATAAGAACTTTGAAGAATATCTTGCAGCACACAGCAAAGATTGATATCTATGAAAAAGCAGGAACAACTGATATTATATCAGTCATTCCCGCTTTTTTTATACCTCTTTATCAACCTCGTTATTTATATATCCGGATATTTTTTCTATAGTGCGGATAGGCGCGTCTGCGGCTGTGCCGAGTTCCATATCCTTGTTGCGGTAGTCAAATGATAATGTGAATTTATGTACATCGTCCTGTATCCTTTTTAGCTCCGCTGACTGCTTTTTTATAAGCGCCGCAAGGAACGGCCCCTGTTTGTCTGGCTTCAGCGATTTTGTCACATTCTCGGCGAGCATTTTAAAATGCTTTAGGCACACGCCCTTTGATCTGTCAAATTTTGCCTTGAACTCATCGTCTGCCGCCCACATATACAGCAGCACATCAATAAATTTTTCCATCGTTTTATTCATTTTTTCGCATACCATGCATTGCTTTTCTTTAGCGCCGAGTATGTCAGCGATCTCAGCCGCCGTTTTATCGGCGCTGCTCTTTTTGAATAGTCCCGCTTTATCCTTTTCAAGAGAGCTGACCTGTTTGTCGAATTTTTCAAGCTTTTTTCTGATCTCTTCAAGATGCGTGTCAAGCACCAGAGCGAGAGGAAGTTTTTTCGGTATCTCAAACATCATTTTAAAATGATGATTGCAGTAGCCTTTTTCATTTGACGCCACTCTGTAGTCCGGTTCCATCATAGCCGCGCCGAGAGCGTATGAAACGCCTTCGCGTTCGAGCTGTTTTTCAAGCTCGCAGAGCGGGCATTCACAGTCTTTGTCATATGCTTCATTTACGGGTATTGTATAAATTTTCTCTTTCATAATGATCTCCGTTTCTGCCGCTCTGCCATGCGGCTGTTTTTATTTTCTGAAAAAACGCAGCGCCTCGCCGATAGTTTTTACTCCGTATGCGGCGATCTTAGGCGGTGTTTTAATGTTTTTTAATGACTGCTTAGGCACGATAGCAGTTTTAAATCCGAGGTTTGCGGCTTCAGCAAGGCGTTTTTCTATCTGAGAAACGCTCCTCAGCTCGCCGCCGAGTCCTACCTCGCCTAAAAAGACCATGTCCGGCGGAAGAACTATATCGAGCTGACCGGCAGCGATAGCGACGCACACTCCGAGGTCAACGGCTGTTTCATCTATCCTTAGTCCCCCGGCGACGTTTATATAAACGTCGGAATTTGAAAGGTTCATTCTGGCGCGTTTTTCAAGCACAGCAATAAGGAGCAGAACTCTGTTAAGGTCTATACCGCTGCTCATGCGGCGCGGATTGCCGAACCCTGTAGGAGTTACAAGCGCCTGAACCTCCGCGAGTATTCCGCGGCTGCCCTCGAGAGCGCATACTATGGCGCTGCCTGATATATCCTCAGGCCGCCCCGAGAGCAGAGCCTCTGACGGATTTGGAACTTCCACAAGTCCCACATCCTGCATATCGAAAACGCCTATCTCGTTCGTTGAGCCAAATCTGTTTTTAACAGCGCGGAGTATCCTGAACGAAAGCTGTCTGTCACCTTCAAAATAGAGAACACAGTCTACCATATGTTCAAGTACTCTCGGCCCTGCAAGCGCTCCGTCCTTTGTGACATGTCCTACGATGAAAATAGATATAG
>CALXSW010000250.1 GCA_944391255.1 uncultured Clostridia bacterium
CTTGGCTTTATATTGATATCAGCCGGATGCGCGATCGGAATAGGAAACGTGTGGCGTTTTCCATACGTCACAGGCACAAGCGGCGGGGGATTATTTGTGCTTATCTACATACTGTTCCTAATTATAATGGGTCTTCCGATCCTGACGATGGAATTTGCGGTAGGACGCGCAAGTAAGCTGTCTATAGCCAAGGGTTATCAGAAACTTGAAAAACCTGGACAAAAATGGCATTTCCATTCAGTTTTCGGAATGGCGGGAAACTACATACTGATGTTCTTCTACACGGTGGTTGCCGGATGGATGCTCGACTATTTCTATAAGATGCTCACAGGAAAGTTCGTCGGAGCCGATGTTGAAGCGGTTGAAAACAAATTCTTTGAAATGCTCGGTCATCCGGGCGAAATGACGTTCTGGATGGTACTTATTGTAATAATAGGCTTTGCGATATGCTCGTTCGGACTTCAAAAAGGCGTTGAGAGAATCACAAAATGGATGATGACAGCGCTTATCGTGCTGATACTTGCGCTCGCAGTAAACAGTATGCTTCTTCCAGGCGGAACAGAGGGACTTAAATTCTATCTTGTTCCTGATTTGAATCAAGTCAAGGATGTAGGTCTTGGAAACATAATTGTTGCGGCGATGAACCAGTCGTTCTTCACGCTCAGCATAGGTATAGGCGCAATGCAGATATTCGGAAGCTATCTCGACAGGAAGAGAACCCTTCTCGGCGAAACGCTTATCGTTGAGGCACTCGACACGTTCGTTGCAATATCAGCCGGACTTATAATATTCCCAGCATGCTACGCATTCGGCATAAAGCCTGACAGCGGTCCGCAGCTCATATTCATAACGCTCCCTAACGTATTTAACGCTATGCCGGGCGGAAGAATCTGGGGAAGCCTGTTCTTTATATTTATGACATTCGCATCGCTCTCAACTATTATCGCGGTATTTGAAAACATAATAAGTTTCGCGATGGACGGTCTTGGCTGGAGCAGAAAGAAATCGGTAGCTGTGAACTTCGTTATCGTGCTTATCCTGTCTATGCCGTGCGTATTGGGCTACAACCTCTGGTCATCATTTGAACCGCTCAGAGCCGGAAATTCAATACTTGATCTTGAGGACTTCCTCGTAAGCAACTTCCTGCTTCCATTCGGTTCGATAATCTATATTCTGTTCTGTACAAGCCGATATGGCTGGGGATGGAAAAACTTCACTAAGGAAGCTAACTTTGGCGAAGGTCCTAAGATGCCGGAAAAACTCAGAATATACTGCGCGTATATCCTCCCGCTTTTCGCGGCGGCTATACTCATCTACGGACTTGTAACTTACTTTTAAATAAAAATATATATCCCGTTTTAAAGAGCGGGGTATATTTTTTTACATTTTTTGTTTAAGTATTTTGTATTCGTGGTATATATATAATGCAGTATTATAGTTTCACGGTCATATATAACACGAAAGGAGAACAGACATATGAAAAAACTACTATCTTTTATGATATCAGCATCAATGCTGACCGCGTCATCTGTGCCTGTATTTTCCGCCGGCACAGGATCGGGTAATGTGCCCAGCGACTGGGCTGAAGAATATATAGCAAAAGCTGCAAGCATAGTGATAACAGACTCGCTTAAAACACCGTGGACAGAAAGCATAGACCGTGAACAATTCTGTGAGATAACATATGATATGATCATGACAGTGTCAGCGCCGTTTTCAGATGAGGAGCCACAGGATCCTTTTGATGACGTAGATAACGAAAAGGTCACCGTGCTGTACACTCTCGGCATAATAGACGGTAAGTCAGGAACAAAATTTGCACCAGATGAATATCTGACGCGCGAAGAGGCGGCGACTATTCTCGACCGCATAGGAACATATCTTAATCTCGCGCATCATGAGGTATATTTTATGTTTGACGATGAATCTGAAATATCAGAATGGGCAATGAATTCCGTTCAGACGGTATGCAACCTCGGAGTAATGAAGGGCGTAGGCGACAATAAATTTGATCCGCAGGGAGCATATACAGCTGAACAGGCTGTTACAACGCTTGTAAGACTGTATGAACTGATACCTGACATCCCCGAAGAACCAGATTCAATAGGAATTGAACAGGCTCCGCTGTTTGCCGACAACATGAATGCCCTCATGCCGTCAGACAAAAACTATATGTTCTCTCCGCTCTCGATCAAAATGGCTCTTATGATGGCTGCAAACGGAGCAGACGGAGAAACACAGCAGGAGATACTTGACACGATAAACGCGGCAGATATAGATGTATATAACGAAGAGCTGAAACAGCTCATCGAGAATTATTCACAGTCGGATCTGCTGAAGATGAATATATCGAATTCTATATGGATAAATTCAGACAATACAACGCAGAACTTTTCAGAAGCATACAAGGATAAAACAGCTGAAATATTCGGCGCGACAGCCGGAACTGTTACAAGCGACACCGCAGCCGACACAATAAACGGCTGGGTAAATGAAAAAACAAACGGAAAGATCCCGACTATACTGTCAGAAAACGACACAGATTTCTGGGCGCTTCTCATAAACGCCGTATACTTTAAAGGAAGATGGCAGAGCGAGTTTAACGAGAGCGCGACTATGCCGGACACTTTCACTGACAGAAACGGAAAAGAAACTGAAACAGATTTCATGAATATGACAAGATGGTTGAATTACGCAGAAACAAATGGAGTCCAAATAGTGGAACTTCCGTATCTGACGCGCGAATCTGTATTTGACGATGACGGAGCATATGTAGAGGACAATATCCTTGATGGAGTTGACGCAAGCATGTATCTTATGATGTCAGACTCCGAATTCAACCCTGAAAACATTCTTAAGGCATCTGAGCTGAAATCGACATTTACAGCTCTTTCAGTGCCAAAATTCAAGATAGAATACAGCGCTGATCTAAAAGATATGCTGAATCAGCTCGGCATTCTAAAGGCGTTTGACGAAACGGCTGAATTTGAAAATATGTTTAATTCAGGCAATATGTGGATAACAGACGTGATACACAAAACATATATAGACGTTGACGAAAAAGGCACCGAAGCTGCCGCTGTTACAAGCGTAGGCATGGCAGGCTCGGCGGCGCCGCCTGAACCTATTGAAATAAAATTCAACAAGCCGTTCACATTCGTTATAAAGGATAATATAAGCGGAGAAATCCTGTTTATGGGTGAATACGCGTTTACTGGATGACAGATGGGTGACAGACGGGGACGGTCCCCCACTGTCACCAAAGGACTGTCATCCCGTCACCCGTCTGCCATTAAATTGTTTTTTTGCACCATCTGTTGCTGAAATAATATATTCCGCATATTATTATCGCGCTGACCGTTCCCGTAGGCGTCGATACAGCAACGCCGCTAAGTCCCATATCGAGAGCATATACGCAGAAATACGCGACAGGCACTCTCGCTATTACTGACGAGAATATTGACGGGATCATCGTAAACAGCGTATGCCCTGATCCGTTGCACAAGCCGTTTAAAGGGAATGCCATCGCCACAAGCAGATAGTCAAAGGCTGTTATTCTAAGATACGGCAGCGCCGTTTCTATAACGCCTGTTTCATCTACAAGGATACCCATTAGCTGCTTAGGTATGAGCTGAAC
>CALXSW010000251.1 GCA_944391255.1 uncultured Clostridia bacterium
CTGTATACAGCATAAAAAAGTGGGATATCTCGAATAAAATATACTAACGCATATACTAATACATATACTAATAAGGCAAAAAAATACGCTTTATTTCATAAAAAAATGAATTGATCAAACAATCGTCGGATATAAAAAAATGGCTTAAAACCTTAGGTTTTAAGCCATTTTCCTTGGCAGGGGTACAAGGACTCGAACCGTGGGCACTCGGTTTTGGAGACCGATGCTCTACCAACTGAGCTACACCCCTAAGAAAACTTACTTGATTATTATACCTTAAAATATCAAAATTGTCAAGAGTTTTTTCGAAAAAAAACAAAAAAAGTTTTAAATAGCGCTTAAAAGGGTTGAAAAATACTTGAAAAAATGATAAAATAAAAATAGTATGGGTAAAAATACGACAGTATATTTATTTTTATTTAAAGTAAGTGATTTGAAAGGATTTTTGATATGTTAAGATATTTTACAGCCGGTGAGACTCATGGTAAATGTCTGACCGCTATTATAGAAGGTGTTCCGGCAGGATTTAAGATAAGTGTCGATAAGATAAACCACTACCTCGCCGAAAGACAGAAGGGACATGGACGAGGCGGAAGAATGCTTATAGAAAAGGATACAGCTGAAATATTGTCAGGCGTTCGCGGCGGCATTTCGCTTGGCAGTCCTATCGCTATAAGAATAGAAAACCGTGACTGGAAAAACTGGTCGGAGATCATGGGGACGGAGGAGTCTAACGGGGAAAAAGCTGTTGAATTTCCGCGTCCGGGACATGCTGATCTTTCGGGCGGTATGAAATATGATCATCATGATTTGAGAAATGTGCTTGAGCGCGCGTCTGCGCGTGAAACGGCCGCGAGAGTCGCTGTCGGAGCGCTCGCGCGTCAGATAGTCGAGCCTTTTGGCGTTAATTTTGACAGCCATGTCGTATCGATCGGAACAGTTTCAGATACGGCAGATGTGAACGCGCCTGATTTTTTTGAAAATGTTCATAACTCGCCTGTTCGATTCGGAGATGAGGAAGCGGCGAAAAAGGCGATGGAATATATAGATGATATAAAGGCAAAGGGTGAAAGCTGCGGAGGCATAGTTGAGGTCATAATAAAGGGAGTTCCGGCGGGACTCGGAAGCTATGTCCACTATGACAGAAAGCTTGACGCGCGTCTGGCATTTTCAGCTATGAGCGTTCAGGCTATAAAGGGCGTTGAGATCGGTCTCGGTTTTGACACGGCAAGAACCCACGGTTCAGCTGTGCATGACGAGATAGTATATGAGGACGGATTTTCAAGAGTTACAAATAATGCCGGAGGAATAGAGGGCGGTATGTCAAATGGCGAGCCTATCGTTTTGCGCGCCGCTATGAAACCTATACCGACATTGTATAACCCATTGCGCACGGTCAGCATAAAGGATAAGTCAGAACATAAAGCATCAGTTGAGCGCTCGGACGCATGCGCTGTGCCGGCGTGCGCTATTGTTGTGGAATCGGTTGCGGCATTTGAGATCGCAAACGCGTTTCTTGAAAAATTTGGCGGCGATTGTATGGCAGATATACGCGCGTCATATGAAGCTTACAAGGAGCGTATAAAAAATTACTGATATCTTTTGAGGATAGTACATGAGTTTTTAAAAGTAGTATCCGTCAAGCTTTGATTTGGGCTTACATAATGCTTGCTGTGGAAGGTGGTGAGATGATTGAGCGATCAGGACTTGATCAAGCGATGCAAAAAGGGCGATCGAGAGGCTTTTAACATACTTGTGCAGACGTATCAAAAGCAGGTATTCAATATTGCGTACAGTATGCTGTCTGACTATGAGGATGCCTCGGACGCCGCGCAGGAGATATTCGTAAAGGTTTATAAATCAATAGAGTCGTTCCGCGGTCAATCATCATTTACCACATGGCTTTACAGAATAAGCGCCAATGTGTGCAATGATTTTCTGAGAAAGCGGCAGAGAAGAGCAGCTACTGTAAGCATAGATCAGGATGATGACGACGGATATGTGGCTGAATTAGAATCAGAATCTCCGACTCCTGAGGAGCATTTGGAGATGACAGAGCAGCAGAAAGCGGTGCGCTCGGCGATAAACGAGCTAAGAAACGAGTACAAGGAAATAATCATATACTCGGATATAAATGAGATGTCCTATGATGAGATATCGTATATATTAAAATGCCCTATAGGAACGGTGAAATCACGTTTAAACAGAGCGAGAAATGCGCTTAAGAAAAAATTGTTGGAAAAGAGGGAACTTTTTTAGCTCTGCTGCGTCTAATTTTATGTAAAGGAATGCTATAGGATCTATCAGATGATATCATCTGTAAAATATACTAAGGGGGGAGGATAAGTATAATGGATTGCAAAGCATTTTCCGCTATGTTGGATAATTATTCCGATCTTACAAAAGAAGAAATAGCAATGCTTGAAGAACATTCAACGGTATGCGAAAGCTGCCGGAAAGAGCTTGAGTTCTTCAGATCTGTTATTGATATTACAGCCTCACTTCCTCAAATTGAGCCGCCTGAGGATCTTCTTACAAGAATAAATGATGAGATAGACAGATCTAAGCCGGCAATATATCTGAATAAGGTATATTATAATATAAAAACTCACGTTAAGCAGTATTCTACTATAGCGGCTTGCTTGCTTGTTGGTCTTATTGTGGGACTTAACAACAGCAGTATAAAAGATATGCTGCACAATGAACCGACGCATCATAAAAATGAAACGGCTGTGAGCGAAACGGAGAAAAAAGCTCCTGAGATACCGCAGCTCCCGGATAATGATGCGGAGAAACCTGTTGATATGCCGTCAGTTTTGCCTGGAATACCTGAACTTGGCAAGAATACGGATAAAGACGACAGCGCTGACAATGCAATATCTGTTCCGGGCATAAAAGCTCCGTCAAATGAAACAGCAAAAACGGATATTAATAAAAAAAGTTCTGATAAGACGGAAGCTGCGCCTACTCCGAAGCCTGTGTTAGGTAACAGGATTCCGGCGGCTGATCAAGGAAAAAAACCATCGGTAAAGGCTGAATTGCCGGTTGTACCGGAAGTGACAAAAACTCCTGCCAAATCAGAGGAAAAGGTCATAGAGCCTGTTCAGGAAAAGAAAGATGAAGCGGCGGTAACGGATCATCCGGAAGTGACAGCAGATAGTCAGGTATCTACAGTCGGTGAAACTGAAAAAGAGTCGTTTTCAGGTGTCGAAAAATATACATTAGAAGAATACAATTACTCTATGCCAAAAGACGAGTATGCTTACAGTGAGCCGGAACCCTCACCCACAGAAACTGTGGAAGTAGAGAATTACGAGATCGCGGAAGAAACATATGGTGTCGCTCTTAAAGATACAAAAGAAGGCATTTATGATAAGCTTATAATATTGCAGGGAGATACAAGTACTGTATCAGAGGTCCTTGGAAATTATAATATTTCGTATGTTGGCCCGTATTATAGGACGTCACTGGTCGAGTTTCAGGAGTTTTTAAGTGGTCTTGACGGTGCCGGTATATATTATTCATATGTATGTATGCGCGGCGAGGAGGCTGCTGTATTATTTACAATAGGTCAATAAATAGAAAAGCTGATATGGGTGTTATGCCTGTATCAGCTTTTTTGCGCAATAAATATGACACTAATATTACATTTCTATCACAAAAACCGGATATTACTTGATTATTTAATTCAAATCGATTATAATGATAATAGGTACGTATACCCATAAGATAAAAAATAGATTAAGTAGGTGATTTTTTGAAACAAGGTCTAAATATTCTGCTGGCGTTAATGCAGCTGGATATAGGCGGCGCTGAAACTCATGTTGTAGAGCTTGCTAAGGAGCTTAAGCGCAAGGGATTCAATCCGATAGTTACATCTAACGGTGGAGTATATGTTAAGGAGCTTGAAGAAGCGGGGATAAAGCATTACTGCGTTCCGCTCCAGAATAAAAAGCCTAACAACATGATCAGATCGATAAAACTTCTGAAAAAGATCATTATAGAAGAAAATATAGATATCGTTCATTCACATGCGAGAATACCGTCGTTTATTCTCGGAAAGCTTCATAAGAAAATGAAGTTCCCGTTTGTAACGACTGCGCATTGGGTGTTTACGACAAAATTCGGACTCAAGTATATAACTGATTGGGGCGAGAAAACTGTCGCCGTATCTGACGATATAAAAGCATATCTGATGGACAATTATCAGATACCGGAGGGAGATATAAATGTAACGATAAACGGTATCGATACGGACAAGTTTTCAGCCGATACAGACAAGACAAATATATATAATGAGCTTGGTCTTACTGATGACGATACTGTTATAGTGTATGTCAGCCGAATGGACGAGTCGCGGAGTCTTGTAGCAAAGCAGCTTATAAAGATAGTTCCGCAGATAGATGAATTTACAGACAGCCTTAAAGTCGTTATAGTCGGCGATGGAGATGACTTTGCAAATGTAAAGAAGCTCTCTGATGAGATAAACGAGAAGCTTGGCAGAAAATGCGTTATTCTCACGGGTGCGAGGACTGATATCAATCAGCTTATAGCTCCGGCAGATCTGTTTGTAGGTGTAAGCCGCGCGGCGCTTGAGGCGATGGCTGCGCAGAAGCCTGTTGTGATTGCCGGAAATGAGGGATATATCGGTTTGTTTGACGAGTCTAAGCTCGATGTCGGAATAGACACTAATTTCTGCTGCCGCGGATGTGTTGAGAGCAGCGAGGAACTTCTTCTCGCGGATATAAAGCAGTTTTTCACGATGAACGACAGCCGCAGGAAAGAGCTTGCGGATTTCGGAAGAGAGCTTATACTTCGTGATTATTCTGTATCGAGAATGACAGACGATACGATCAAGGTATACGAGTGGGCTTTGGCAAAGCAAGATGAAATATTGATCTCGGGTTATTATGGGTTTAAAAACAGCGGTGATGACGCGCTGCTTATGGCTATAATAAATGATCTCAAAAAACACAAGGAAAGCCCGAATATAGTGGTTTTGTCATCAAATCCTCAGGAAACGATGAAGCAGTATCGCGTAAAAGCGATAAACAGACTGAATCCTTTTATGATCAGAAAGCATATGAAAAAAGCGGGACTGCTTATTTCGGGAGGAGGCACGCTTATACAGGACGCTACCTCAACTCAGTCTTTGATATATTATCTTCAGGTCATAAAAACTGCTATAAAGCATAATGTCAAAGTCATGCTCTATTCTAACGGAATAGGTCCTTTGAACGGAAAAATGAATATAAAAAGGGCAAAGAAAGTTTTAAATAAGGTCGATCTCATAACTCTCAGGGATCCTGACGCATGGGATTCACTGCATGAAATAGGCGTGGACAAACCGCTTACGTTAGTGACAGCCGATCCGGTGTTTGCTCTTGATGTTGCTGATAAGGAAAGAGGATTTGAACTTCTGAAAGAAACAGGGGTTAAAGGCGACACCGATAGAATAATAGGCGTGTCAGTCAGAAAATCTCATGGAATGGTACAGGAGTGCGAGCAGAAGATAGCGCGCGTATGCGATTACGCTGTGCGAAAGTATGGATGCAAGATAGTGTTTGTGCCAATGCAGTCAAGCCGTGACGAGGGGATATCGCGTTCTATCATGGCGAAAATGAAAAACAGATCTTCTATAATAGATAAGCGCCTTAACGTCAGAGATATGATATCTGTCGTTTCCTCTTTTGATCTGTGCATAGGAATGAGGCTTCATTCGTTGATATATGCCGCGAGCAATAATGTGCCTATAATAGGTCTTTCGTATGATCCTAAAATAAAGAGCTTCATGCAATATTCGGGGCAGGAAATGTATATGGATATATCGGCTATCGATGAAGAGAAGCTTTGCAAATGGATAGATATGTGCTTTACAGAGAGAGATAAGATAAACGGTAAGCTTTCTCAGAGTTGTGAACGTCTTAGAAAAAAGGCTTCAATGAATGGTCAATATGCAGTTGAGCTGTATGAAAAAGGAAGTGTTGACGTTTGAGTAATAACGAATCAGGAAGACGAATGCTGCTGACAGCCGGATTTATGGCATTTGCCACATTTGCGGCTAAAGCTCTTGGCCTTGTAAGAGATTCATTGATAACGGCATATTTTGGCAGCGGCGTCACTACAGACGCTTATATGGCTGCTACAAAGATACCTACGACTTTATTTGATGTGGTTATAGGCGGTGTTATATCAGCGACATTCATTCCTATATTTAATGATATATTTACAAAGCAGGGGCGCAAAGAGGCAACGGGGTTCGCGAATAAGTTTATAACGCTTATTGTGACGGTAACGCTCATAATAACGGTGTTCGGTATGCTGTTCTCCGAGCAGCTTGTGACGCTGCTCGCGCCTGAATGCGCGCCTGAAACACATGAGCTTGCGGTAAAGCTCACAATAACGATGTTCCCGATGATAATATTTACCGGTCTGGCATTTTCGTTTGTCGGGATACTTCAGTCGTATGGAGAATATAACATACCTTCCATAATAAGTCTTGTTTCAAATCTGGCGATAATATTGTATTTCCCGCTTTTCGGGCATAAGTTCGGTGTTATGGGACTTGCGGTAACGATGATAATAGCGTGGTCGCTGCAGGTCATAATCCAGATACCGTCGCTTGTGAAATTCAGATTTAGACTAAGGCCTGATTTTCATTTTATTGATAAAAATATATGGAGCGCTATTTTCCTTGCGATACCTATGCTTATAAGCACATGGGTGCAGCCTTTGTATACGCTTGTGAATGCGAGATTCGCCTCGCATATAACCGGCGCGTATACATTTCTTGAGCAGGCGAACAGACTGTATATTATAATAACAGGCGTATTTTCGTTTGTAGTTACAAATCTTATCTTCCCAAAGCTTGCAAAGGCTAATGCGGGAGATAACAGAGAAGAGGCAAATGCGCTTATAATGACATCGTTAAAAGCGGTCATAATCGTTATAGCTCCTCTTATGGCAGGGATAATGATCTTATCTCAGCCTATAGCTTCTATAATATATGAGCACGGCAAGGTTTCAGACTCATCTATTATAGCAAACGCGTTGTCATGCTATTCTATAGGAATGGTATTTCTGGCAGTGAATGAGGTGCTTTCAAAGGCGTTTTTCTCTATGAAGCATTCGGTGACACCTATGATAACGGCTATAGTGAGCATGATATTCAATATTGTGCTTGTAAGCTCGATACACTCGTTTATAAAAGATGACGCTGTATCGCTTACAGGTGGATTGGCGGCAGCCGCAGCCGGAGGAAGTATTGTAAATGCGCTGCTCAACGCGGTCATGCTTTTTAGAAAATATCCGGGCATATTGAAAAAAAGTGATGTTGTAACGATCGCGAAGGTCGTTATGGCGGCGTGTATAATGGCTGTATGCGTATGGGGAATATATCATCTGATCTCGCCGCATTTTAGCGGTCTTATCGGAAATATAGTTATCTGCGCAGTTTGCGGTGTAGCCGGTATTGCTGTATATGGAGTATGTATGATAATTTTCAAAGTGCGGGAGGTCACAAATCTCCTGCCGGGCAGATCAAAATAAATTGTCGTTGTTATAATGTGGGAATATGATATACGGCATAAAAAATGAAAGGAGTACAGATAAATGAACAGTGTCATTATTTCAGCCATACTGTGGTTCAAAGACGCGTTTCTGAATAAATTTGTCAGCAGCAAGCTTTGGGCCTTGATCCTGAACATAAATACTGCATGTCAGAATTCATGGAAAAATAGTGTAATAATGAATTTTCTGAAAAAAGACAGTGTTTCGGTTAAGGACAGTTTTTTTGGCAGGATAGTGTTTTCACCGTTTGCGTTTCTTGACTTTATAAAATGCAAATATGCGAATGCATGGAGCAAAAAGATAAAAAGTTCAGTAATATGCGAGCTGGGAAGACTGTATGTCGCGAATTTTATGGCTTTGAACACGAGATTCTGGGGAATTATGATGCTTTGCGCAGCTGTCGTTTTCAATGTTGTTCACTTTGCGGCGGGCATGGGTATAAATAAGATAGTGCTTGTCTTTACTGTAGTGTGCGCGGCGCTGTCGCTTGTGAATTATAATGTTATGGGATTCCTTGACGGTTCAAAGGTCGTGGATCTTATAAAGTCATGCGCAGGTCTTAAAAAGATAAGCTTTGATTTTTATGATGAAAAAAAGATATGCGGAAAGCTGAGATTCGTTCCGGCTATATTGACAGGCGTTCTTACAGGCGCTGTCATGGGCCTTATGCCGCTTTATGGTATTCTCATACCGTTTGCGCTTTTTGGAATGATGCTTGTGCTTCAATATCCGGTAACGGGTGTTTACGCGGCTGTATTTGTAGCGCCGCTTATTCCGTTTTCATCAATGCCTTTAGCGGGAATATGCTTGTGGACGATGATAGCGCTTATAATAAAGTCTGTGACGAACAGGACTTTTAAATGGCGTCTTGATGGTCTGGGATTCACGCTTATATTGTTTTTGGGTGTTCTGCTCGTTTCATGCGTATTCTCGTTTGCGAGAACATCGAGTCTTGTAGTATGGCTTATGTATTTTATCTTTGTGATGTTCTATTTTGCAGTGATAAACACGATAAATACGCGTGATCAGCTTTACGGACTGCTGAGATTGTTTGTTATATCGGGCGCGCTCGTAGCTCTTTACGGAGTGATGCAGTATGCTTTCGGATGGACTACATCGAACGCTTGGATAGATGAGGATATGTTTGAAGAAGAAACGATGCGAGTATATTCAACTCTTGCAAATCCGAATGTACTTGGAGAATACCTGCTTCTTGTGCTTCCTGTATCGGCTGTGTTCTTCCTCAAGGATAAGGCGAAATCGCTTTCGAAGTGGGTGTATCTTGCGGTCACAGGTTTGATCTTCCTTTGCCTGATCCTAACGCAGTCAAGAGGATGCTGGCTTGGATTTATGCTTACTGTAGCGCTGTTCATTCTGTTCTATGAAGGCAGATGGTGGGCGTTTGTTCCGCTGGTAATATGTATTTTACCGTTTGTCATACCGCAGACGATGATAGAACGTTTTACAAGTATAGGCAATATGGACGACTCATCAACGTCATACAGAGTTTATATCTGGATGGGCGCTCTTGGAATGATGCGTCATTATTTTGCCGGAGGTATAGGAATGGGTGAGGCGGCGTTTAACGAGGTATATCCGTTCTTCTCGTATAACGCGATCATCGCGCCTCACTCGCATAACACGTTTTTACAGCTGCTTGTAGAGGGAGGTATTCCGGCTCTGGGAATATTCCTCGCGGTCATAGTTGTATTTCTCAAAGGAGCGCAGAGAATATATAAGGTGCGTAATAAGAAGTCATTCAGTTCAGCAATGGTTCTGGGACTGAGCGCCGGAATATGCGGATTCCTGTTACAGAGCATGTTTGACTATACATTCTATAACTATCGCGTTATGGCAGTATTCTTTATGCTTATGGCTATAGTGATGTGTTTTAGATATGTTTGCGGAAGAGAAACAAATGATATCACAGAAAAATAATTGAGAAGGAGATAAGCAACTTGAAGAGAAAAATCATTGAGGTGTCTACCGACTCAAATATAGGCGGAGCCGGAAAATGCCTGATAACACTTTTGGAAAATTTTGATTATGATAAATTTGATGTGAAAGTGATATTGCCGCCTGACAGCCTTTTAAAACCAATGGTGGAAAAGAACGGCATAGAGGTCATAGAGGTGGATGGCATAGCGGAAAGATCACTTAGTTTCAGCTCAATAAAAAAGCTTATGGCTGTTTTCAAGGAAGAAAAGCCTGATCTTGTCCATACTCATGCGAGCATGTCAGCGAGGATCGCGGCAAGACATTCCGGCTGTAAAGTCGTGTATACGCGTCACAGCGTTTTCCCTCAGCCGAGGAAGCTGACGACTTTTCCGGGCAAGCAGATAAACGGTTGGTTTAATAATTTTTACTCAGACGGAATTATTGCCGTAGCAGAAGCGGCTAAGGAAAATCTGACTGATACGGGCGTAGATCCTAAGAAGATACGGGTAATATTAAATGGTGTCGATGGTCTTAAAGAGCTGTCGGAGCAGGAAAAGCAAAGCATACGCGAAAGATTTGGAGTAGCGGACGGCGAGAAGGTAATATCTATCGTAGCAAGACTTGAGGATATAAAAGGTCATGAATATTTTATAGAAGCGGCAGATATGCTGCTAAAAGACGGAGTAAAGGCGAAATTCTTTATCGCCGGAACGGGATCGTATGAGTCAGTACTCAAGGAACGCGTAAAACGAATAGAGCGGAACGACAAGATAATATTTACCGGATTTATATCAGATGTTGATAAGCTGATGTCGATCACAGACATACAGGTGAACGCGTCATACGGCACAGAAGCGACGAGCTTAGCGCTGCTTGAGGGAATGAGCATAGGCGTTCCGGCGGTCGTATCTGACTTTGGCGGCAATCCGGGCGTTATAAAAAACGGTGAAAATGGATTTGTCGTTGCAAAGCAGAACTCTGCATCTTTAAAAATGGGAATAGAAAAGCTGCTAAATGACGATGAGCTGTACGCGAGAATGTCAAAGCGCAGCATTGAAATATTTGGTCAGACTTTTACAGCAGAAGCGATGACAAGAAATACTGAAGCGCTGTATGAGAAGGTAATAGAAAAGGAGTTATAAAAAATGGCTAATAAAAAAAGATGGACGGTAATAGATACGCTTATCGTTGTAGTGGTCATAGCTGTAGCTGCTGTGGCATATATGCAGTTTGGTAAAAAGAATGTTAACTCGGAAAAAGCAACTGTTGAAGCGGTGATGCTTATAACAGGACAGGAACCGGAATTCGCTGACGCGCTCACTGTCGGTGACAGCATTACAATGAGCCTGACCGAAAAGGATTCGGGTGTGCTCAAGGATTTCAGAGTTGAGCCGGCAAAGGGCATGGTATATAATTCTATTGACGGTACTTACAAAATGGAAGAGATCCCGAACAAGATAGATGTATACGCGACGATAGAGCTTGAATGTGACGTCACAGACCTTGCTTTTACTGTTGGCAGCACTGATATAAAGGTCGGAACAAGCACTCCGTTCAGGGGCAAGGGTTACGCGACATATGGCTATATAGTAGAGATAAACGAATGATCATAGGGAAGATTGAAAGGAGTTTTTAAATAATGGATAAGCAGGGAAAAATAAAAGGCAAATTCAATATTATAGATATTCTGGTAATTCTTCTGATAATTGCTATGGTTATTGGTATAGCTGTGAGATTCAGAAGCACTGTCACTGACGCGGTGAAGTCCGATGTATCCTTTGAATATGTGGTGAAGATAGAATCGGTTCGTGATTATACTATAAAGGCGCTTGAAAAGAAGGGCAAGGTTACAGACAAGAAATCAGAGCTTGAGCTTGGCGAGATAGTAAATGTCGAATATGAGCCTACGAAATATCAGTCTACTACTGCGGACGGCCGTATAGTATTTGCGGAGCAGCCTGAGAGATATACAGCGTATGTTACGATAAGAACGCAGGGCAAGGAGTCGGAGAACAGCTATGTGCTGGCAGATTCAAATGAGCTAAGCGTTGGCGGAACAGCACAGATATTTACAAAATATATAGACACAACAGGAAGTGTAATATCTATCGATAAAATTGACGCATAAAAAACAGGTATATCGGCTGAAAAGCTGATATACCTGTTTTTTTTGTTCATTTTAAAATGGTGGGAGCAGATAGTATCATTTGCCCGCGCAACAGACATATTCCCCAATATTTATTAAAGAACGATTTTTTAGATTTGAAGTCCCGTGATATCCGCGTCAAGATCAGCCGGAACATTTGCAAGACCTATCGTTTTAACGTGTGACATCTCATTTGTATTGTCCGCGATGTCGTCCGGATCGGCGTATATCTGCTCAACGTCTGTCTTTTCTTCGCCTATATATGGAGCGAGAGGCCCGTTTTGCCTGATCATTTCCTGCGCGAAGAATTTTGCGATCATACTGCCGCCAACGTCATTTGTGTGAGTATAGTCCTTTTCCTCGTTAAGGCAGCGGAAGAACTGCCATGATTTGACGGGACCGGCGGTCTCAAAATATTCAGTCGTTCTCTGCCACATATCGATAAATGTGCAGTCCATCTTTTCCGCAACCTGCATTGCCGCTTTGCGGTAATCACCGAGCAGATTAAGAAGTGTGCCGTCGCTGTTAAAGATTATCCTGTTTATCGGCGAGCATATTATAGGTTCAGCGCCTTTTTCTCTCGCTATATTGACAAGCTTTTCAAGATTTGCCGCGTATCCTCCGAAAGCGTCAAGCTCAGGGAGCTTTTGATCATTATGACCAAATTCGATGACCATAAAATCACCCGGCTTTATCTTATCAACGAACGCTGTAAGATTTGTTTCCATAAATTCTTTTGTGCAGGAGCCTGACTGCGCATGGTTTGAAACAGCGAGATCGTGTGTAAGCATTGAGAATGCCTGCCCCCAGCCGCAGTATGTTGATGATGGATAGTACGGGTATTCAGACGGCTGATCTGTAACAGTCGAGTCGCCGCAGATATAGAGCGTCGGAACGTTTGCTGTCGTTGCGGCTGCTGTTGCTGTGATGTCGCCATCGCTCAGTATGGAGATCTTCACGCCGTTTTCCTTTTCGTACTGCGCGTCATGAAAATGTCTGTCGCAAACCGATACTATAAATTTCAGTTCCTGCTCCTCACCGGCTTTTATTTCCTTATCAAGCGCGACAAATGTTCTGTGCTGTGAATATATATTGTATGTAGTGTCGCAGTGCGCTTTTATATATACTGTGACTTCATAATTACCGTTAGGAGCGGTAAGGTTTATTTCAAGCGGTTCTAACTTATAAGAATTCATTTTTATTTTACAATACCCTTTCTGAACGCTTCAACTAATGCGCGAAGCGCGTTTATTTTTAGCTGTTGGCGCTTGCCTGTGTCGGTGTCTTCGACGAGCAGTCTTGTAGGCGCCATTTCGATCATATCGAGAGATGAATATATGTCCTCGTCTTTAGTTATAGCATTTTTTACAGATTCAAATGAATCATGCGGTGACAGCAGAAGTCCGTGTGAATTGAACAACAGCGTGTATCCGGCTATACCTGTCTGTGACTGATATGCCTTTGACAGACCGCCGTCTATAACGAGCAGCTTTCCTCCGGCTTTTATAGGACTTTCTCCCTTTTTGATCTTTACAGGAACATGACCGTTTATTATATGTGAGAAGCTGTCGGGACTGATACCAAATTCACGGAGTATCTTGCAGCAGACTGACACCTTTTCAACATGGTGATAATAAGGATCTTTGATCTCTTCCCATGTTTCCTCTTCAGCGATAAAATATCTTTCAAATGAAGTCATTTTATTTTTTCCATATACAGGAGAGCCTATTCCGCACCATAGATACCATAGGAAGTCCTCGCCGTATATTTTTTCAGACTGTCCCTCAGTGCCGAAATAACCAACTCTCGCCACCTGCTCAGCGCGGTCAAGAAGCTTTTTGCCTTTTACCTTTTCACCGTCTATCTCATATTCTGCAAACTCGCCGTCCGGAGTCATAGGTATGCAGCCGTGATAAAGCAGATTGTTGTTTATAACGAGATACATGCTTCCCTTTGAATATATAAATCGTATATGCTTTTGTAGTTTTTCCGAATGCTTAAACGACGAGCAGAGCGATTCCATAAGCTCCGCCTCCGCCTCTGTGAGAGCGTACGGATCATTAGGATCGATAGTAGGGAAGTTTGTGTCAAGCAGCTTGTACGTTTTGCCTTCTATTGTGATAGTTCCCTTTTCATAGTCTATCTTGTCAAGCATGAGATGATTTTCCATATGAAATTCAGGATGCTTTAGTATTATCTGCCCCTCAAGCTTAAAGCGTATAATAGATATCGCTTTATGAAGCTTTGCCCAGAATGATTTGTCGTGCTGAGAGATATTTACAGCGTTCGGGTTTTTCGGGATAAAGCATGTGCATGGATCATCTGTGTATGTTTCAAGCGCGAATACTGTGAGCGGTCTTAGATTAATTCCGTAACCGTCCTCTATGCAGTCAAAATTACAATATTTTGTTGATATCGCTATTACGTTTGCTATACATGCAAGAGATCCGGCAGCTGCGCCCATCCATTCAACGTCATGATTTCCCCACTGTATGTCAACAGCGTGATAATTTGTAAGCCTGTCAAGGATTATATCGGCTCTCGGACCTCGGTCAAAGATATCGCCTATGATGTGAAGCTTTCCTATCGCAAGATTCTGTATAAGATGCGCTATTTCAACGATAAAGGCGTCTGACTGACCAAGCTCTACTATTGAGCGTATGCTTTGGCTGTGGTATCCTTCCTTGTCAGCGCCAAAGCTCGTATCAGCGTAAAGGAGCTCGTCTATGATCCCGCCGAATGTTTTTGGCAGCATGGTGCTTATATGCTTTCTTGTGTACTTTGATGCTGTCGCGCGGCAGACCTCGATAAGACGGTACAGAGTGATCTTGTACCAGTCGTCTATGTTCTCTGTTTTTGCTTTTATGATATCGAGCTTTTGTTTCGGGTAGTAGATAAGAGTCGATAGAGTATCGCGTTCTCTTTCCGATAATGTTTTCGCGAATATCATATCTATTTTATCTTTTATAACGCCCGAAGCGTTGCTTAAGATATGCAGGAATGATTCATACTCGCCATGAATATCGCTCATAAAATGCTCAGTAAGTTTTGGCAGCTTTTGCTGCGACTCAAGAGCTATTATTTCAGCGCATGCCGATTGAATGGTCGGATATTGTTCTTTCAGCAGTCTCAGATAATCGATATTATATTCCACTATACTCATCCTTTCTTTGATCTTATTTTAACTGTAAGCTGTGTCAGACAATCGGTCGTATTTATTATATAGGACTGTGGGGCTGCGCCCCTTTCATTTCGTCCGTTCCGTACTGTTTTTTTAAAATCCTGCGCGGCTGAGGAAAGCGCAACGAGCTTTCCTCGGCAGCGTCTATTAAATGTTATGGTAAAAATGTCAATGATGCGTTATTAGGTGTGTCGTAATAATTATTATATGTGTCGAATACGTTAAGATTTATGCCGTATCCTACAAGAAATGCTCTTACATGAGATGATGGCAGCTGTATATCGGTTGTGGTGTTAGGGTTAAGAACATCGTAATACGGTACAGTTACAGGTGTAACTGTTGTTCCGATAAGACCGCCATACTCGTTATATGAATTCACTATAAGATTCAATGTCAGATTATAAGGCATTGTGTTTTCAAGCTTCAGAACGTTGTTTTCGTCTATATTGCATTTCAATCTCGGGTCGTTTGATACGCCATATCCGTCGATGTAATACGCAAAGTCGATATATCCCTGACGGATCAGCTCTTCAACGACCATTCTCGCCAGCTGACCGGCGCCGTTTCTGTTAGGGTGGATCGTGTCGCGGTCACCTGACCATGTGATCCAGTAAAGTGATTCTGTCGCGTCATAGCCTATATAATTGAAATATGTTGAGCTTATATCGTGAAGATTTATATATGTTATGCCGTATTGCTCCGCAAGCTCTTTCGTTTCGGCAATAAAGCTTTTATCTTCGTATACATATTCATGAGCGGGACTTTCCGAATTAAAATCTGTGAGCCAGCCGTTTGATGATACGAGAATAGGTGTGGCGCCGCGGCTGAGTATTTCTTCAATTATCTGCTTTGTGTACTGCACATATTCGTCTTTGGTGCATTCAGCATAGTCGTTTATACCGTAAGCAACTATAGCATAGTCGCCCGGACGCATGAAAAACAGCGTGTTGCTGAGCTGGCCGCTCTCCACAAATCCCTTCGCCGTCTGCCCCGACTGCGCCATGTTGTGGACATATATCGATGGGGATATATAGTTTTCTATCATTTGTCCCCAGCCGCCGCGGTAGCCTTCTTCAAGAGGAGTCGGCATGACGAGCGGATAATATGTGGCCGCTGTCGAATCACCGCATATAAAGAGCCTCTTTCTGCGCTCTGAAATATCGCCCTTTCGCGTTACGGAAATAGCTGAAACCTGACACTGGCTGTTTTCGTTATGGTCAAGTCCCTCATGGAATGTTATATTAAGCTGATTATCGGTTACAGGTATCTCTACTTTTCCCTCTGAATTGTTGAATTGTATATCGAGAATGGCATAATGTCCCTCAAGTCCGATTGTGAGATAATTGATATTTCCGCCGTAAACAGATACCTCGTAAAGTCCCGGTTCTACATCTACATTAAATGACGGGCCGTAATCGCCGTAAAAATCAAATTGTATCGCGTCGCTCAGAACACCGTTTCCAGGCGCGGGAACATTTGTAAGCCCGAGCGTTGAAGAAAATCCATAACCAAGCTCCGGTGAATATTCACTTGTCGCCGATACCTCTGTCCATGGAGATGTGCCGTCAGCGAAGCCGAAATCAAAGCTTACCGAGCTGTCTTTTAATGTGAGTTCGTCTGTGGTCTCACTGGCAAATGCTGTCGCTCCTGTCAATATACTTGTGATCAGCGCCGCGCAGAGCAAAGCGGTCTTGAATTTCATGTTTACCTACCCCCTGAGATCATGTTTGTTGTTTATAAAACCGGATCGTATATGATCATGCGGCTTTATATTTTTGAATAATAATAAATAACGGAGTAATCATTTAATTGAATACTCACGTTATTTATCCTTGCCTGACGCAATATAAGCCCATAAAAATATCATGAGTATAAAGCCTATACCACCGCATATATATGCGGCCGGTTTCCTCAAACTGTCGCTGAATATTTCCGGCAGGGTAATGATCTTATCGATATCAAGCATATTAATTTGTACAATAGGCTCAGAAACAAGATCGATCTTGCCTGACGCCTTTTTCATGACAAGCTTATTATGAGTGTATACATCAACAAGCTTAAGCAATTCCGTGTCCGAAAGCGGTATGGAATCAGTTCGTGACATCAGAAGCTGATATCCGCACGGAGCGTTGTCCGATCTCCTTAGCACCGCAAAATTATAAAACGAATTATTAGTTGAGAATCTCGCGTAATAAAGCTCATCGCCCAGATCGTAAAGATTGGTGAGCAGATAATATTTATTGTCTGAATCAGGTCTTGACAAAGCCCTGTCATAATCCTCAAGAGAAGCGTATTCGCCTATATCGAACAATCTGAATCCTGCCGCGGTGTGAAGAATGGTGTCTATCCGGCTCGCTTCCCTTTCTGTAAGAAGCTCTGATATGTCATCATATGTCACACTGTCCGCCGACGCGTCTTTGAGATCAGAGAAGAAGCTGTCAAGAGCGGAATTGTAAAAGGATACATCTACATCAGGATGCAGCGCGGTCGAGTTAAAAGTCACGACCGGGAAAGACTCGGCATAAGTCGGATCGTTTACATACATAAAAGCTGTTTTGTCAATAACGGTATAGTATTCCGCGTTGGTTTCTTTGTCATAGGTATATTCCTTATAAATGATATAGCGGCTTTCGTCGGTTCTGCCTAAGCAAAACTGACCTACAACACCCGGGTCGGTGTTATAGTGCTTTGAAAGTGATGCAACCGCAACAGCCTGCTGTGAATTTTCATCGTAGCCGTATATATATACGCTCACAGTTTCGGCCTCGCCGTTTGCACTGAAAACAACAAGGTAAGGGTTTTCATTGTTATCAAAATTCATAATGTCGGCATATATTACACCATCAGGGAAATCCGAGCCGTCTATGATATATGCGTCGCCCGGATCGACAGTTGACAAGACGCCGTCCTGCACCATGATATCGTTTAGCGCGTAACCGTATACTGACGCGACTTTTCCGACGATATCGCCTGTTATATTTTCCGACCGCACAGGAAGCACGATGCCGGATATAATAATGGTGAATACACAGATCAGACACAATGTTTTATAAAGACGCTGTTTCAATCATTCACCGTCCCTTCAAATATTGCGCATACCATACCTCTTATATTATATTACGTAAACATATAAATTGCAATACTTTTTTTATAACATGTCTATTACAATTGTTACATTTGGTGCATTACCGCCATTTTTTTGTTAAAATTTATGTAATATTTCACTTTACAAATTGTTTAATATGTTGTATAATAATTAGCATGGTATAGAATTGATACTGAATAATTATACGACGACTGAATATTCAGCCGCCTGCAAGATAAAAGGAGTATAGTATAGGATGATTAAAGCAGCAGTTTTAGGCGCAACAGGATATGCCGGCATAGAATTGGTACGCATACTTTCATCGCATCCTGATGTAAGTCTGGAAATACTCGGTTCACATAGCTTTGACGGTAAGCCGATAGCGGAGGTATACAGGAATTTTGATCATGTTCTTGATATAACATGTGAGGAGCTCGATCTTGACAGGGTTGAGAAGTGCGATATCGCATTTACCGCATTGCCGCACGGCGCGTCAAAGGACGTTATCCCGTCGCTTATTGAGCGCGGATTAAAGGTAATAGATCTCAGCGGCGATTTCAGATATGATGATATAAAGGTTTATGAAGAGTGGTACGGTCAGGAACATTCATCGCCGGAGCTTTTAAAGGAGTCGGTATACGGACTGCCGGAGCTTCATAGAGATGAGATAAAGGGCGCAAGGCTCATAGGAAATCCGGGTTGTTATACGACATGTTCAATACTCGGAGCTTATCCTCTTCTCGCGTCAGGAATAGGCAAGCATGATAATATAATCGTTGACGCAAAGTCGGGCGTAACAGGCGCGGGACGCGGTCTTGGTCTTGCATATCATTTCTGCGAATGTACAGAAAATACAAAAGCTTATAAGGTAGCGACGCACCGCCACACATCTGAGATAGAGCAGGAGCTTTCAAAGGCTGCCGGAGAACAGATAATGATCTCGTTCACTCCGCACCTTATTCCGCAGAAACGCGGCATATTGTCAACTATATATATAAATCTCAATAAGCCGTGTACTACAGAGGAGCTTGTTGATATGTATAAGGAATTCTATAAGGACGAGTACTTTGTAAGAGTAAAGAACGCGGGAGAGCTTCCTGAAACAAAGCATGTGGCAGGCTCGAATTTTGTTGATATAGGCATCGTTGTAGATCAGAGACTCCAGAGAGCTGTAGTTGTTTCGGCGATCGATAATATTTTCAAGGGCGCGGCTGGTCAGGCTGTGCAGAACATGAATCTGATGTTTGGACTTGATGAGAAAACGGGAATAAAGAATGCCGGATTCTATCTTTGATCGTGAAGGGAGTTAAATGATAAATTGATGGAAACACTAATAAAAAAAGCGGGTATTCTTATTGAGGCGCTGCCTTATATACAGAAATTCGCAGGAAAAACAGTTGTTATCAAATACGGCGGCAACGCTATGATAAACGAAACTCTGAAAAATCAGGTAATGGAGGATATAACTCTTCTTAAATTTATAGGTATAAACCCTATCGTCGTTCATGGCGGCGGCCCTGATATTTCCAAGGAATTGAATGATAAAGGAATAAAAAGCAAATTTGTAAACGGTCTTAGAGTGACTGATGACGCGACTGTAAAGGTCGCTCAGCAGGTGCTTATAGGAAAGACGAACAAAGAGATAGTTTCGCTGCTCAATACTAAGGGCGGACGAGCTATCGGTATAAGCGGTATTGACGGTTCGTTTATAGAATGTGAAAAGCAGAAGACGATCGTTGACGGAGAAGAGGTTGATATCGGATATGTTGGTAAGATAAAGCATGTCAAGAGATGTATACTTGATCTTCTGTCAAATGATCAGTGGATACCTGTCGTAGCGCCTATCGGCACAGATGAAGAAGGAAGAAGCTATAATGTGAATGCCGATACTGTTGCCGGAGCCGTAGCAGCGGCTGTTCAGGCGGAAAAGCTTATTCTTCTGACAGATGTTGAGGGAATAAAGGACGAAAACGGTGAGATCGTATATGAGGCGGACGAGCATCATATAAATAAGATGATAGAGGACGGCACGATAAACGGCGGCATGATCCCTAAGGTAAAAGGCTGTCTTGACGCCATAGCAAACGGCGTAACAGGCGTGCATATAATCGACGGACGCATACCTCACTGCCTGCTCCTTGAAATATTTACAAAGACAGGTATTGGTACGCTTATAAAATCAGATAAGTATTAAAACGGAGCTCTGGACGCCAAATAATGCGATCCGGAATTTCCGCAAACAGGAAAGGAAATATATATAATATGAGAATGTCAAAGCTATTGATGCCGACTCTCCGTGAGGTTCCGGCAGAGGCCGAGATCCCAAGCCATCAGCTTTTGCTCAGAGCTGGATTTATAAGAAAGCTTGCGGCCGGTATATATTCGTATCTCCCATTGGGAATGAAGACTCTCCATAAGGTAGAGAAGATAGTTCGTGAGGAAATGGACAGAGCGGGAGCGCAGGAGCTGCTCATGTCAGCGCTTTTGCCGGCAGAGGCTTATCAGGCATCGGGCAGATGGGAAGTGTTCGGACCGAGCATGTTTAAGCTTCAGGACAGAAACAACAGAGATTTCTGCCTTGGACCTACTCACGAGGAGCTGTTCACGCAGTGCGTTATAGATAATGTAAAGTCATATAAGGAATATCCTATGACATTATACCAGATCCAGACTAAGTATCGTGATGAGGGACGTCCTCGTTTCGGTCTTATGCGTACGCGCGAATTCATAATGAAAGACGCGTATAGCTTTGATTTGAACGCGGAAGGTCTTGACAACTCATATGAAAAGATGTATAATGCATATTGTAGGATATTCACGAGATTAGGCCTTGATTTCACTATAGTTGACGCTGACAGCGGCGCTATGGGCGGAAGCGGTTCACAGGAATTTATGGTAAAATCACCTGTAGGTGAAGATGGAATAGCATACTGTGACGACTGCGGATATGCTGCAAACTATGAAAAGTGTGAATGTATCCCGGTTGAAGTGCCTCAGATAGAGGGCGATTTCGAGCTTGAAAAGATAGAAACTCCGAATGCTCATACTATAGATGAGCTTGTAAGCTCTCTCGGAATGGGCGCTGAGAATTTCGCAAAGACGATAATTTACGCGGCTGATGATAAGTATATCGCTGCAATGGTAAGAGGTGACAGAGAGGTAAATGAGGTAAAGCTCAAGAACCTTGTAGGCTGTACAGATGATCTCGAGCTTGCGCCTCCGGCTGTAGTAAGAGATCTGACTCATGCCGAGGTAGGCTTTGCAGGACCTATAGGCCTTGATATACCTGTGTATGCTGATAAGGAAGTCGCTATGATGAAGAACTTTGTCGTTGGCGCGAATGAAACAGATATGCATTATAAGAATGTCGTATTCGGACGCGATTTTGAACCGACAGTAGTTGCTGATATCAGAGTTGTCGAAACAGGTGACACATGCCCTAAGTGCGGCGGCAAGATCAAGTCAGAGCAGGGTATAGAGGTAGGTCATATCTTTAAGCTCGGAACAAAGTATTCAGACGCGCTCGGCCTTAAGTATCTTGATGAGGACGGAAAGCAGCAGACTGTTATAATGGGATGCTACGGAATAGGTGTCACAAGATGTGTGGCTGCGGCAGTAGAGCAGCTGCATGATGATAATGCTATCATATGGCCTGTATCTATAGCTCCGTATGAGGCTATAATCGTTCCGGCAAACTTCAAGAACGAGGAGCAGGCAGCAGAGGCTGAAAAGCTTTACGAAACGCTTTGCGATATGGGTATAGATACTCTTATTGACGATCGTAAGGAAAGAGCCGGCGTTAAGTTCAAGGATGCCGATCTTCTCGGAATACCTGTTAGAATTACAGTAGGAAAG